>DATKPL010000324.1:0-3593 GCA_035524155.1 Rhizomicrobium sp. | reverse complement strand
GGGCGTGCCCACCATCCTGGTGGTCAATCCCGCGACCAACAAGGTGATCAACAGCGAACAGGTCTTCGCGCTGTCCAATGCCGGCCATCAGACGCCGCAGGATCTGGCGGATTATCTGGCGCATTGGACCGATCCGGCGCTGTCGCAAGTTTCGCAGCGCTGAAATTCTGAGCAGCCAAAGAAAAAGCCGCGGAGATCGTCTCCGCGGCTTTTTTGATTCAAGACCGCTTAGCGCGAAGCCATCTGACCCGAAGCTGCGCCCGGCTGCAGCGCATGGTCCACCACCTGGATCACACCATTGCGGTCATAGATGTCATAGATGGAGATATCGGCGGTCTCGCCCTTTTCATCCATCAGCACGACATTGGTGGGGCCGTTGAGCTGCGCCACCAAAGTGCCGCCTTCAACCGTATGCAGTTTGACCTGGCCGCCATTCTCGCCGATCACGCGCAACAGGGTCTGAGAGTCGTACCGGCCCGGTACCACCAGATAGCCCATCATGCGGGCAAGCTGCGCCTTGTTCCGTTGCTGCGCGGGCGTGTTGGCCAACGCCGCGTTTGTGGGGGCGAAGACCGTGAATTCACCCCCGCTCTTCAGCGCGTCGGCCACCCCGGATTCCTTCATTTCCGCCGCCAGGGTCGTGTGCTCAGGCGAGGCGGAGATGTTTTCCAAAAGCGTGCGATTGGGCAGCATCGCCTGGCCGCCGATCATGGGGTTCATCACCCCGCCGGCCTGATCGAGAACGGCTTTGGGTTGATCGTTGCCGGCGCCGTTGGATACCGCGCCAAGCGCGCCACCCACGGTCATCGCGGCGGCAGCGGCATAGGCTGCAAGAGAGAAATAGCTCATGGAACACCACCCATTACCGGCTTGCCACGAAAACGGGCGGCCAAGAGGGCGGTTCCAACCTTTGTTATTATTTGCCGTCTTGTTGCGCCAGCGCCTCGCGCTTCATTTCCAACGCCAGCCAGAGTTCCTCGGCTGTGTCCCGCGCCGCGGTACGTTCGGCCAGTTCGGCCGACAAACGGGCAAATTTCGTGGGATCGCTGCCATAAAGTCCGGGATCGGAGAGGGCTTTTTGCAAAGCGGCAATGTCGCGGTTCAGATTTTCGATCCGCCCAGGCAGGGTGTCGAGCGCGTGCTGATCGGAGAATGACAGTTTCGCGGCGTTCTCGCGAATAGGACGGGATTTGGGGGCCACCGCTTTCCGTTCGGTTTTGGGCGTGACTTTGACCACCCCTTCGCCTCGCTGCGCCACCATGTCGGAATAGCCGCCGGCATAGGCCGCGAACCGCCCGCTGCCTTCCGCCATCACCGTTATGGTGGCGACACGATCCAGGAAATCGCGGTCATGGCTCACCACCAGCACTGTGCCGGGATAATCGCCAACCGTTTCTTCCAGAAGATCGAGCGTTTCCAGATCCAGATCGTTGGTGGGCTCGTCCAGCACCAGAAGATTGGAGGGCAGCGCGAACAACCGCGCCAACAACAGCCGCGCACGTTCCCCGCCCGACAGCACCTTGACCGGCGTGCGCGCCTGGGCGGGGGTGAACAGGAAATCCTGCATGTAGCTTACAACATGACGCGGCTTGCCCCCGACAAAGACGGTATCGCTGCCGCCGCCGGTGAGCGCATTGGCCAGACTGTCTTCGGGATGAAGCTCGGTCCGGTTCTGGTCCAGCCGCGCCAACTCAAGACCCACACCCATTTTCACATTGCCGGCATCCGGAGTTGCGCGGCCGGTCAGGAGATTGAGCAAGGTGGTCTTGCCCGCACCATTGGGGCCAACGATCCCCACCCGATCGCCGCGATGGATGCGCAAGGTGAAATCCCGGATCACCTCTTTGTCGCCGAAGCTTTTGGCCACGCCCTTGGCATCGATGATCTTGGTGCCGGATTGGGCGCCTTCGATCGCCTCCATCTTCACACTGCCCATGCTCTTCAATTCCTGGCGGCGGCCTTCGCGCAGGGAATCGAGCCGCGCCAACCGTCCCTGGTTGCGCTTCCTCCGGGCGCTGCGGCCATGGGTAAGCCAATCGAGTTCATTGGCGATCTTGCGGTCGCGCTTGTGGCGTTCGGCTTCTTCCTGCACCAGCACCGTGTCGCGCCAATCCTCGAAAGCATCGAAGCCGCGATCCAGCCTTTTGGTCTGGCCACGGTCCAGCCACACCACGGCGCGGGAAAGATTCTCCAGAAAACGCCGGTCATGACTGATCAGGACCAGCGCCGCGCGCATGGCTTTGAGTTCGCTCTCCAGCCATTCGATCGCAGGCAGATCGAGATGATTGGTGGGCTCGTCCAGAAGAAGAATGTCGGGGCGCGGCGCCAGCACCCGTGCCAGCGCCGCGCGACGCGCCTCGCCGCCCGACAATGTCGCGGGCGTCTCCAATCCGGTCAGGCCCAGATTGCCCAACAGATAGAAAGCGCGATTGGGATCATCGCCCGGCTGCAATCCCGCCTCGACATAATCACGCGTGGTGGCATAGCCGGACAGGTTTGGCTCCTGCGGCAGATAGCGGATGGTGGCGCCGGGCTGGGCGAAGCGCTCGCCGGAATCGGCATCGACCAGGCCGGCGGCTATCTTGAGCAAGGTGGATTTGCCGGAACCGTTGCGGCCGACGAGGCAAAGCCGCTCGCCCTCGCCCACGCTCAACTCCGCGCCGTCGAGCAGCAGCGTGTTGCCGAAGCGGATATGAATGTCTTTCAGGAAAAGCAGGGGCGCCATCGGGCCTTTTCGTATGTCTCGATTCTGCGATCAAGCGCTAAAACGCGCATCCGCGTTATGCATCATGGAATATCACGGCAATGCAAGTTTTCCTTATGTTGCAGCGTGAACCGGAGTCGCCGCGAATCTGAACTTCGCGCGGCTTGAAAAAGGCGAACGGCAATTCCAAAATCCTGCCCCATGACCAAGACAACCCGCCGCAAATTCCTGGAAACCGCGCTGACGGGCGCCGCCGGCGCGAGCGCTGCTGCCGCCATTCCCGCCCGCGCCGACGATTACATCACACAAGCCATGACCACGCCGGGCAAGCCTTTCTCCGGCTATGGCATGCCGTCGCCGCATGAAGCCGATGTGAAGCGCCTGCTCAGGCCGCCGGGGATTTCACCGGGCACGGGCGGATCGGATACGCCGCTGGAGCATCTCGAGGGCATCATCACGCCCAACGGGCTTCACTATGAGCGCCATCATAATGGCGTTCCCGACATCGATCCCGCCACGCACAAGCTTCTGATCCACGGCCTGGTGAACAAGCCGCTGGAATTCAGCATCGATGACTTGCTGCGCTATCCGCGGCACAGCGCCATCCACTTCCTGGAATGCGGCGGCAACAGCGGTGCCTTGGCGGGGCCGCAGCCGGTGCAGGCCAGTGTCGGCACCATTCACGGCCTTCTCTCCTGCGCCGAATGGACCGGCGTGAAGCTGGGCATGCTCTTGGACGAAGCCGGCGTTCAGCCCGAAGGCAAATGGATCCTGGCGGAAAGCGGCGATGCCGCCAGCCTGTCGCGTTCGATCCCCCTGGCCGAAGCACATGAGCAAGGCATCCTGGCGCTCTATCAGAATGGCGAACGTATCCGCCCCGAACAGGGTT
>DATKPL010000323.1:0-6103 GCA_035524155.1 Rhizomicrobium sp. | reverse complement strand
TATGTGGTCCAGACCCACATCCATGCCCCAGGCTTTGAAGTCAGCGGCTTCGGCCAAGTCAGCCATCCGTCACCGGCCGGCAACAAGGGCAATATCGACGATTGCCCCGTCTGCCAGGCCTTCGCCGCCACAGGCGCGTTCGTTACTCCGGCGCTGATCATCCTGGCGCTGGCACTTTCCTTTATAGACGCATCGCCTTTCGTTGCGCTCACAGCCACTGCCGGGCCGCTCTTTGCGCGCAACTGGCGAAGCCGCGCACCTCCACAGCACTAACCCGATCTGACGCTTTATCGGCGCATGCCCGCTCGAAGAGAGCGGAGGCGCCCGTCATTCGCGTTCACGCGGATTCCACTTTTCGGAGTTAGTTCATGTTTCGACACAAATTGCTGGCCAGCGCCAGTGTTTTAATCATTGGTTCCATTCTTCCCGCCGCCGCGCAGATCGCACCGCAGTCCGCGCCGGAAACCGTGACCGTGACGGCCGAGGCACTGGAGCAGGCCCGCGCCGGCATCCAGACCCAGTTGGGCGCCTCGACCTACACCATCACCTCGCAGGATATTCAGAACCTGCCCGGCGGCGACAATAGCGAGCTCAATTCGGTGATCCTGCAAATGCCTGGCGTGGCGCAGGATTCCTTCGGCCAGCTTCATATCCGTGGCGAACACAACGCACTGCAATACCGCATTGACGGCATCATCCTGCCGGAAGGCATCAGCGTATTCGGCCAGACCTTGGATCCGCGCCTGGCGCAGTCGGTTCAGCTCATCACCGGCGCGCTGCCGGCCGAATATGGCCTGGACACCGGTGGCATCGTGGACATCAAGACCAAGTCGGGGGTCTTCGATTCCGGCGGCCATTTCTCGATGTATGGCGGCAGCCACAACACGATCGAGCCTAGTATCGACTATGCCGGCTCGATCGGGCATTTCAATTATTTCGTCTCCGCCGACTACAACTCCAACTCGCTGGGCATCGAGTCGCCCGACCGCGACCATACTCCGCTGCACGACCGCACCGACCAGTGGCACGGCTTTGCCCTGGCGCAGGACATATTGGACGAAAACAGCAGCATCACCGCGATCCTGGGCACGTCCAATGACATGTTCGAGATTCCCAATCAGCCCAATCTCCAGCCTTCCGGTATCGGCGGCATTGTCGGCCTGGGCCCGTTGGACGCGCAGTCCGGCAATTATCTGCTCCAGGCCAATGGGCAGACCGCTTTCCCGTCGGAACAGCTGGACGAGCGCCAGCGCGAAATCACGCACTACGGCGCGATCAGCTATCTGCGCAGCCAGGGATCGGTGGACTTCACCCTCTCCGTGTTCGGCCGTTATTCCAGCCTCTTCTATACGCCGGGCGACAATCTAGGCGATGTTCTCTATGACGGCATCGCCCAGACCGCCTACAAGCGCGATGAGGCCTATGGCACGCAGGACGAGGGTGCCTGGCACCTGGGTCCGCACACGGTCCGTTTCGGCGTGGTCTATGAAGCCGATGACGTGCTGAGCGACACCTCGTCTCTGGTGTTGCCGACGGCGCCCGGCGGTATTGGCAATCCCAACCCCAATGCGCTATGCAGCGATCCCAGTCAGACCTGCCAGACTTCGGGCGTGCCGCTTGACATCGTCGACAACGGCTCGAAGCATGCCTGGACGCTCAGCCTGTATGCTCAGGACGAGTGGAAACTGCTTTCGGATCTCACCGTGAATTACGGCCTGCGCTATGATCAATATGCGGCCTATTCCAGCGGCAATCAGTTGAGCCCCAGGGCCAATGCGGTGTGGACGCCCTGGGACGGCACGATCATCCATGTGGGCTATGCGCGCTATTATACCCCGCCACCCATCGAACTCGTTTCCAATACGGATATCAGCCTCTTCAACAACACCACCAATGCGCCGCTGTCGCCGCTGGACAACACGCCCATTGCCGAGAAGGCCGACTATTACGATGTCGGCGTCTCGCAACAGGTGACGGATTCGATCAAGCTGGCGCTCGATTCCTACATGAAACATTCAAGCGACTTGATCGATGAAGGCCAGTTCGGCGCGCCCATCATCCTCACGCCCTTCAACTATGCGCGCGGACGGCAGATGGGCTTGGAATTCACCGGCGATTACACCGCGGGCGATTTCACGGCCTACCTCAACGGCGCGCTGGCGCATGCGGCCGGCGAGGGCTGGATTACCAGCCAATTCACGTTCGATCCCGCGGACCTTGCCTATACCCAGACCCACTATATCCATCTCGATCACGACCAGTCTGTCTCGGCGTCGGCCGGTGTCACCTACAAATGGATGAGCACGACCTTCTCCGCCGATACGATCTTCGGCAGCGGCCTGCGCGAGGACGCGACGGCACCCGATGGCACCAACATCCCCAATGGCGGGCATGTGCCGGCCTATGGCGTGGTCAATCTGGGCGCAGCGCATGATTTCAAGGATATCGGCCTGGACGGTTGGGCTGCACGCGTCGACATCGTGAATGTCTTCAATGTGGACTATCAGATCCGCAGCGGCACCGGGGTCGGAGTCTTTGCCCCCCAGTATGGCCAACATCGGGGGTTCTTCGCGGGGGTCACAAAAGCCTTCTGAGGAGAAAGCTGAACATCTGTTCAGAAAAGCCCCGCTTTACGGCGTCTCGAAAGGATTGATCGGTACGAGATCGCCCGAGAGCTGCGGAAATGACGCGCCCACGCGTTGTCTATTGTATGGCGTCCGTCAGGGATGCCTTATAATGGGTTTGCATTGCTTTGGCAGGATGGTCATGACGACGGCACGGTTTTTGGGTGTTTCGGCTCTTTCGGTGTTCCTGTTCGCCGCCGGCGCGCAGGCGCAGATGCCGCCCCAGATGCCGCCGCCCAACCCGCAATTGCAGCAGTTGCACGATGCGCTCCACTTGCGTGCCGACCAGGATGCGGCATGGGGGGATTATGTGCGCTCCACTTCGGTCGATCCGCAGGAGATGGCGCAGCGCCGCGACGCCGCGCAACGCATGAGTGGGCTTAGCGCGCCGGCGCGCGTGGATCTCTCTGTTCAGATGATGAAGCTCGACCTCGCATCGCTGCAAAGGCGCGGCGCGGCCCTGAAGACTTTCTATGCCGGTTTGACGCCGGAGCAGCAGGCGACCTTTGACCGGGAAACCATGCGCCCGCCGCAGGGAATGTGAGGGGTAGTTTGGGTACGAGGTATGCGATGAAACGGATGGTAGTGACGGTATTGGCTGCCGCGCTGATGACGGCCGGGTTGGCGGGCGCGGCGCAAGCGCAGCATCACGGCGGCGGCGGCTTTCACGGTGGCGGTGGTTTCCATGGCGGCGGCGGTTTCCATGGTGGTGGCGCCTGGCGCGGGGGATGGCGCGGTGGTTGGGGAGGCGGTTTTGGCTGGGGTGGCTGGGGTCTTTACGATCCCTTCTGGGGCGATCCTTACTGGGGTTTCGGCTATCCCTATTACGACTCGGCCTATTATTCGCCCTATCCCTATTATTATTCACCGTACACGGATTATGCCCCCGCGGCAGCGCCCGCCATGCCGCCGTCACAGGGCTGGTACTATTGCAACAATCCTCAGGGCTATTATCCCAGCGTGCCGAGCTGCAATACCCAGTGGCAATATGTGCCGTCCCGTCCGACACCGCCTTCGTGATACGTTGACGGCATGAAGGGAAGGCTTTTTGCGATCTCCGTGGTCGCGCTGCTGCCGGCCGTGCCGGCATCCGCCGCTGGCGGGCTCAGCGTGAGTAACGCCTGGATGCGGGCGATGCCGGCCGGCATTCCCTCGGGAGGTTATTTCACCCTGCATAACGGGACGGCCAAGGACATGGTGCTTACCGGCGCCGGCACGCCGGATTGCGGCAGTTTGATGCTGCACAAATCGGAAATGACCGGCGGCATGTCGTCCATGCATCATGTGGACGAAGTGGATGTGCCGGCGGGCGGCAGCGTGGCCTTTGCGCCCGGCGGCTATCACCTGATGTGCATGAATGCCGGGCCGGCGATCAAGCCCGGCGGCAAGACTTCGGTCACTCTGATGTTCAAGGACGGCAGCAAATTCACCGCCTCTTTTGACATCCGCAACGCCGCCGGGAAATAACGAACTCGATCCATTCTCTCTGGAAGCTTGGTCGTGACCGTCCTCCCCTTCGGCGCGAAGCGCCTGGAAGGGGAGGTGCCCGTAGCACGCTCTCGAGCGTGCGTAGGGCGGAGGGGTTATCTTTTAATGGCCCCCCTGAGGGGCCTTCGCAAACAGTTTGGGCTTCGGCATCAGCCAGATCCCCGCCGCCACACCCAGCAACACCAGGCTTACGGCGAAAAAGACATTGTTGGTGGCCAGCATGGTGGCCTGCGTGTCCACAAGGTTGCTGAGCGACATCACGGCCTGGCCGGCGCTTTGGCCGGCATGGCGCAGCATGGATATCGAATGGTCGGTGGAGCCCAGTGCATTCACCAGCTCGACCCGGTCATGCACCGTGCGGTCGCGCCACGAGAAGGTGATGATGGCGGTCGAGAAGGCGCCCGACATGGTGCGCAGGAAGCTGATCATTCCCGCCGCGTCGGCGGTCTCGCTGGGCTGGACGGCGGCCATCGCCAGGCTCATCAGCGGAATGAAGAATAGCGGCATGCCGATGCCCAGCATCATCTGCACCGGCGCCAGCTGCCAGAAGGTGATGTCGGTATTGAAGCTGGTGCGCCAGAACATGTCGGCGGCGACCACCAGAAGACCGAACGACATCATGTAACGGGCGTCGATCTTGTTGAGCAGCATCGCCGCGGTGGGCGCCACGAAGATGCTGACCATGCCGTTCATCGCCATGATCTGGCCGGCGTCGAAGGCGGTGTAATTCATGGTCAATTGCAGCCAGAGCGGGATCAGCACGATCGAGCCCATGAAGGCGCCGAAGGTGAACAGCATCGCCACCGCCGAGACGGCGAAACCGCGGTGCCGGAACACCTTCAGATTGACCACCGGAGCCTTATCGGTGAGTTCCCAGGCCAGGAAAGCGAGGAAAAACACGCCCGCGATCACCGCCAGGCTGACGATGAAGTTGGACGAGAACCAGTCGTCATTCTCGCCATTGTCCATCATGATCTGGAGCGCGCCGATGAAGGTCACCATCAGGGCCAGGCCCACGAAATCGATGCGCTTCTTGACCGTCTTGGTCTCGAATTTGGTGAGGATGCCCGACGCCAGGATCACGCACAGAACCGCCACCGGGACATTGACGAAGAAGGACCAGGGCCAGCCCCAACTGTCGGCCAGGCTGCCGGCCACCAGCGGCCCCGCGATGGGGCCCAGGATCGTGGTCATGGTCCAGATGCCCAGCGCCATGTTGCGCCGTTCCGGCGGAGCGATACGCATCAGAAGCGTTTGTGACATGGGCATCAAGGGTCCGCCCATCACGCCCTGCATGATGCGGGCGAAGATCAGCATCGGCAGCGATGTGGAAAGCCCACAGAGAAGCGAGAAGACGCCGAAACCGGCCGCGCCCGTGATGAAGACGCGCACCGGCCCAAAGCGGGCGGCCAGCCAGCCGGTCAAGGGCACCATGATGGCTTCCGCCACGGCATAGGACGTGATCGCCCAGGTGCCTTCGGTGGGCGAGATCGCCAGACTGCCGGCGATATGCGGGATCGAGATATTGACGATGGTCATGTCCAGCACGGCCATGAAATTGGCCATCGCCAGCACCATCACGCCTATCACCAGGGCGGCGCCGTGCAGCGGCGCGGGGCCGCTGTCCTGTGTCATTGCAGAGGGGCCGGCCATGATCGCTCCTAGCGGGGCAAATGAACCGTGGCGTTCATGGACAGACCCACCCGCAGCGGATGCTGGGCAAGCTCGTTGGGATCGAGCGCGATGCGTACCGGCAGGCGCTGCACCACCTTGATCCAGTTGCCGCTGGCGTTCTGCGGCGGCAGCAGCGAGAAGGCGCCGCCCGTGCCCGCGCCCAGGCCCGCCACCTTGCCGTGGTACTCGACGTGGCCGCCGTAGAGATCGGATTCCACCGTCACCGGCTGGCCGGCGCGCACGTGGGCGAGCTGGCTTTCCTTGAAATTGGCGTCCACCCACACCTGCTCCAGCGGCACCACCGACATCAAGGGGGC
>DATKPL010000322.1:0-2226 GCA_035524155.1 Rhizomicrobium sp. | reverse complement strand
ATAAAGAGTAACCCCTCCGCCCCACGCACCTAGCGATGCCACAGGCGCTTCGCACCGAAGGGGAGGAGGTCTCGACCAAGCTTCGAGAGAGTTTATCCCGATCCAGTTTTTGCTGGATCGGGATTTTCTTTGGAAGTTGATCCTGGCTCAATAAGGCCCTTCGCAGCCTGGGCGCCGAAACCGGGGCCGCAGGCTGGAACTGCGTCGGCAGCGCGTGAACTTCCCGCGCTCTCCTTTATCCTTCGTTCGCACGCGCTGATCCATGCGCCGAAGGCGTGTTCGATCGCGATGCGCTGATCGAGGCGGCCAGGCAATCGGGCATCAAGGCGCGTACCATCACCAACCGCGCGGCGCCGGAATTTCTCGAATCCGCCCGCGACCTCGGCGAGGCGCTAGAGCGGATCGGATCGCAGGCCCGCCTTGAACCATGGACGAGAAATGCGCGAGCCTCGTCGCCTTCTTGCTTCTGTCCGGTCCCAAGCTAAGATTTCGCCTTGGCGGGCTGGCCGATCCGCTGATCGGTCTTGAAATGCCCGCGTGATGTTGCGCTGCATCACATGGTTGGGCTGTGAATCCTTTGTCCAAATCTGGCGAACCTTTGTCCAAGTCTTGAATCTTCCCGCAAACTTGCTCTCCTGATATGACATGTAAAAAACGGGGGAAGTGCATGCGCCGCGGTCTTTTTCTGCCGGTTGTCGCCGGTTTTTGCGCCATTGCCGGAACGTCCTGGGCCCAGCCTGCTTCGCCGCAACACCAGACCATCACAGTGCATGAAGGCACCTCGATGGCGGTTTCGGTTTCCCCGGATGGCAAGATGCTGGCGATGGATCTGCAAGGCAGCATCTATGTGCTGCCGGTGGGCGGCGGCGAGGCCAGGCGCATTACCGACATCTTCAATGACGCGCGCCAGCCGCAATGGTCGCCGGACGGCAAGAACATCATCTTCTTCGGCTATCGCGACGGCGGCTATGACCTCTGGGAAGTGGGGGTGGACGGCTCTCACCAGCATCAGCTGACCGAAGGCACGTTCGACGACCGCGAACCCATCTTCAGCCATGACGGCACCCGCATCGCCTTCTCGTCGGATCGCGGCGATCCTTTGGGCAGCGACAACAATATCTGGGTGCTGGATACCAGAAACGGCCAGCTCACCGAGCTCACCACCAATCCCGCCGAAGACACGATGCCGGCCTGGTCACCGGACGACAAGGAAATCGTGTTCATCTCTTCGCGCGACGGCTACAAGAGCGCCTGGGCGGTCAATGTCGCCACCAAGGCCGAGCGCAAAGTGGCCGGCGTCACCGAAGGCAAGATCGATGCCGCCTCGTGGGGCCCGGGCGGCCAGCTGGTCTATGAATCCTCCAACGGCATGGAGAGCCAGCTCAATATCGACGGCAAGCCGATCACCAGGAATGAGGTGGTCTTCCCCTTCCGCCCCAGCTGGGTGTCGAACAACGAGTTCTTCTATACTGCCGACGGCCAAATCAAGCACCGCACTCTTGGCGGCGCGGTCAAGGCGGTTCCCTTCACAGCCTCGCTGGAAGTGACGCCCGCGCCCGGCTCCTATGCCCGCACCAAGCGCGACTTCGACAGCCAGACGCCGCGTCCGGTGCTGGGTATCGAGCGGCCCATCCTGTCGCCCGATGGCAAGCAGATTGCCTTTGTCGCCATCGGCGATCTCTGGGTGGTGCCCGTGACGGGCGGCAAGCCCGAGAACCTCACCCATGATGCATCCTATGATCTCGATCCCACCTGGTCGCCCGACGGCCGCTTCCTGGCCTGGTCGTCGGATCGCGGCGGCGGATTGCTCGAGATCTGGATCCGTGACATGCAAACCGGCCGGATGCGCCAACTCACGCACATCCCCACCCAGCCCACCTCTCTGCAATTCTCGCCCGACGGCAAGCGCATCGCCTTCATCAATGTGGATGCGATGTGGCGCGGCGCAGGCGTGGGCGTGGCCGATGTGGCCACCGGCGAGGTCAAGCTGATCCACAAATCCATCTTCGCGCCCGGCACACCGACCTGGTCTCCCGACGGCAAGCGCATCGCGCTGGCGATGGTGGCGCCCTACAACCACAAATACCGCGAAGGCACCAACCAGGTGCTCACCATGTCCTCCACGGGCACGCCGGAAAATCCGGACGAGAAATGGTTCGCGCCCCAGCCTAACATGTCGATCGATAGCCGCGGCTGGAGCGGCCCGGTCTGGTCGCCCGACGGCAC
>DATKPL010000321.1:0-3056 GCA_035524155.1 Rhizomicrobium sp. | reverse complement strand
CGGCTGGGTGCGGGCGAATGGGTGGTGGTCGAGGCCGACGAAAGCGACGGCACCTTCCTGCGCCTGCCGGCCACTGTCGCGGTGGTGACCAATGCCGATCCCGACCATCTGGATTTCTACGGCACCTTCGACGCCATGCGCGATGCGTTCCAGCGCTTTGTCGAGAATGTGCCTTTCTACGGCTTCGCCGTGCTCTGCCTGGATCATCCGGAGGTGCAGGCGATGGTGGGCCGGATCACCGACCGGCGCATCGTCACCTACGGCTTCAGCCCCCAGGCCGATGCCCGCGCCGTGAATGTGTCCTATTCCGAAGGCGTGTCGCATTACGACGTGGTCTTCACCGACCGGCGCAAGGGCGGCGAGACGCGTCTCACCGGCCTCAGTCTGCCCATGCCGGGCGATCACAATGTCCAGAATTCCCTGGCCGCCATCGTGGTGGCGCGCGAGTTGGGTGTTTCCGATGATGTGATCCGCAAGGCGCTGGCGGGTTTCAAAGGCGTGGGCCGCCGCTTCTCCAAAGTGGGCGAGTGGAAAGGCGCCGCCATTATCGACGACTACGCCCATAATCCCTTCAAGATTGCTGCCGCGCTCAAGGCCGCGCGCCAAGCCTATAGCGGTCCGGTGATCGCGGTGGTGCAGCCGCATCGCTACACCCGCCTGCGCGACACGTTCGAGCAGTTCGCCAAATGCCTGAATGACGCCGATGTCGCCGTGATCACGCCTGTCTACGCCGCAGGCGAACAGCCCATCGAAGGCATCAGCCGTGAGAGTTACGCCGAAGCCCTGCGCGCCCATGGCCATCGCCATGTGATCACCATCGAAGGCGAGAATGATCTGGCTGCCACCGTGGCCCCGCATCTCAAGGCCGGCGGCGTGGTGATCGGGTTGGGCGCGGGCTCGATCTCGGGCTGGATGCACAATCTCGAAAAGAAGCTGGAGGGGTTTTGACCAAGCCCTGCGACATGCTCCCGCCCGTGCGCGGCACACTGGTCCGCGAGGCTCCGCTCAAGGAGCTGGTGTGGTTTCGCGCCGGCGGTCCGGCGGAAGTTTTGTTTCGTCCCGCCGATGTCAAGGACTTGGGCGATTTCCTGGCGGCGCGGCCCCAGGGTCTTGGCATCCAGGTGATCGGGGTAGGCTCCAATCTTTTGATCCGCGACGGCGGTTTCCCCGGCGCGGTGATCCGCTTGCCCGCCAGCTTCGGCAAGATCGAGACCGAAGGCACGCGGCTGCGTGCCGGCGCGGCAGCGCTGGACGCCAACGTCGCCAAGGCGGCGGCGGAAGCCGGCATTGCCGGGCTGGAATTCCTGCGCGGCGTGCCAGGCACGGTGGGCGGCGCGCTGCGCATGAATGCCGGCTGCTATGGCCGCGAGGTCGCCGACATCTTTGTCGAGGCGACCGCGCTGGATGGAAAAGGCAACAAGGTCACGCTCACCAAGGCGGATATGGCGTTCACCTATCGTCACACCGAGGCGGCGGAAGACCTGATCTTCATCGAGGCGGTATTTGAAGGCACGCCCGATGCGCCAGAGGCGATCAAGGCCCGCATGGAGGAATTGGTGGCCGCGCGCGAAGCTACCCAGCCCATCCGCGCCAAGACCGGCGGCTCGACCTTCAAGAATCCGCCCGGCCAGAAAGCCTGGCAGTTGATCGACAAGGCGGGCTGCCGCGGCCTGATGCTGGGCGCCGCCCAGGTGAGCGAAAAACACTGTAATTTCCTGATCAATACGGGCGACGCCACCGCCGCCGACATCGAAGCGCTGGGCGAGGACGTGCGCCGCCGGGTCCGGGAAAGCCAGGGCGTGGCGCTGGAATGGGAAATCAAGCGCGTGGGTCTGCCGCTGTCTGCGGAGGTGGCGTCATGACCCCTTACAAGCGCATCGCGGTTTTGATGGGCGGACGTTCCGCCGAACGCGAGGTTTCGCTGTCGTCCGGGCGAGGCGTGATGAAAGCCCTGGTCGAGGAAGGCTTCGAGCCCATCAGCATCGATCCGGGCGACAATCCCGGCGATCAATTGTTTCAGGCGCGGCCGGATGCTGTATTTAATGCACTGCATGGCCGATTCGGCGAGGACGGCACCGTGCAAGGTCTCCTGGAATTGATGCGCCTGCCCTACACCCATTCCGGGGTGCTGGCCTCCGCCTTGGCCATGCACAAGGAGCGCACCAAGGATGTGTACCGCGCGGCCGGCCTGCCGGTGGCGCGTTCCATTGTGGCGGACCGTCACGAAGCTGCCGCCCAGCACCTGATGGAGCCGCCCTATGTGGTCAAGCCCGTCAATGAAGGTTCCAGCGTGGGCGTCTTCATCATCCAGAAGGGCGCCAACCGTCCGCCCGAAGCGCTAGGCAGCGATCAATGGACTCTCTCCAACGAAATGATGGTCGAGGAATATGTCCCGGGCCGCGAACTCACGGTGTCGGTGATGGGCGACCGCGCCCTGGGCGTGACCGAGATCACCACAGATCTGGAATTCTACGACTATCAGGCCAAATACGCCGAAGGCGGCTCGCGCCATACTTTGCCGGCCAAGGTGCCCGCGGCGATCGCCCAGCAATGCATGGAATTGGCGCTCAAGGCGCACCGGGCGCTGGGCTGCCGGGGCGTGTCGCGCAGCGATTTCCGCTATGACGATACCGGCAGCAAGCCCCGCGTGATCGTGCTGGAGACCAACACCCAGCCAGGCATGACGCCCACTTCGCTGGTGCCGGAACAGGCCACCCATGTCGGCATCTCCTATGCCAAATTATGCCGCTGGCTAGTGGAGGACGCCTCATGCGATCGCTGAAGGTTGAACGCGTACCGCGCGACAATCCTCGCGCCCGCTCCGCCCGCAAACCCTCCCGGCCGGTGCGTGAGGCCGCGTCATCGCGTGGCCGCCGTGACGCTTCGGGCGAGGGGATTCTCGCCCGCGTGAAAGGGGCGATTGGACGTTTCCTGCGCCATCCCCTCCTCTGGATGAGCCTGGCGACCTTGGTGTTCGTGGTGCTGGCGGTTTTGTTCGTCAGCGGCGCCATCGGCCGCGCGATTCATAATGTGCGTAGCACTGCCGACCGGCTGGT
>DATKPL010000320.1:0-2998 GCA_035524155.1 Rhizomicrobium sp. | reverse complement strand
TTGATCAGTTCATTGGCGGCATTGACCCCGATTACGGCCCCCGGATTCTGGCGGAACAAATTCGCGAATTGACGGCGATAGGCGGGAATCATGAGAAGCAGCGCGCCAAACAGGCCTTCGCCGACGAACGTCCAGAACGTGGTGGTCCAGAAATCATCGCGGATGGCGAAATATTTGAATGCCACCGTGACCAGCGCCATCACAAACGTGGCGCCCAGCATCAGGGCGATCAGGCTGCCTTTGAATTTTCTTGCTTTCCCGCTTCCCCGCAGCGACAGGCTAAGTGCGCCTCCCACGATCAGCGCGACCCCCAAAAGCTGATGAATGCCCAGGCTTTCATGCAGGAAGAGATATCCCAGCAGGAAGGTGAACAAAGTGGAGGCCTGGAACAGCGGCGCCACCACCGATGCTTCTTCGCTCTGGATGGCGCGCAAATAAAACAGGATCGCGCCCATATAAAGAATGCCCGACACGGTCATGACGCCGATCGCCGTTCGGGATGGCTTGAAAATCGCCGGCTCGATCCACCAGATCAGCGGCAACAACACCACGCCCAGAAAAGCCGTGAACAGCATCAGGACCGCGGTATCGCTGTCCCGGAAATACCGGTCCACCAGGTATTTATCGATGTGCGTGGAGACCGCCCAACAGACGGGCCCGCAGAATGCCAGCAACAGCCACATATGGCGCGACTTTAGCCATGCGCCACGAACTGGCAATCTTTTCCGTCAGCCGGGCTCAGCCCGCGGCGCGCGAACCCCTTGACGGCACTTCGATGCGGTAGATTTTCAGCGCCAGCCAGCCCCTGGGCTCGAAACATTCGGCGCCGCTGCCGGTCGGCGACATGGTGCCCTGGACGACCGCACTCATGTCGCAAACCACGCCGTCATTCCAGCCGATGAAACGATAGCCAGCTTGGTCCATGCAGGCTTGTATCTGCTTGAAAGGCTGGCCGGGCGCGCTGTGGGAGGGACTTCGGTCGGCGGCTTTTTCGCAAGACGCCAATTGGGCTTTCTGGTCGGCATAGCAGCCCGCCAGGGGCAGCAGCAACAGAAGAGTCACAAATGTGCGCGTGGACATGAAACGTCCTATTTTGCCCCGAAATCCTAGCGCAAACGGGATCTGGACCAAAGAGTTGCGGGTTAAAAACTTATATATTTTGGGGTCATTGAATGCTTGGCGGGACGGGATTTGCTGTGGCTAAAATCGCCCATGCGAAAGCGCAAAATCACGGCGGACGCCAAGGCTGGCGGCGGAGGATTTCTGCACCTCACGCCCGACTGCCTGGAGAACGCCTATGAATATCTGCGCACCACGGCGCCCTTCCGCGGCATGAATCTTCCGCATGCGGATAATCTCGTGTTCCGGGTGATGGGCGCGCGCGACCGCTTCGGGCATTTCCGCGGCCGGTTCAAGACCGTCCCCGACTGGAATGAAATCGGGGTCTCGATCCGCTCGGTCAATTCCACCGATCTCCTGATGGCGACCATGGCGCACGAGATGATTCATCTTTATCAGCATGAGAATGGCAGCGCCACGAGGTCCGCGCATAACGCGGAATTCGAGCGCATCGCCTCTCGCGTCTGCCGCATTCACGGCTTCGATCGCGAGACATTCTGAAGAAGATTACGCCACCGCCTTGACGCGGGCGGGCTTGGCTGCCGCCTCGGTGTCGCCGCGCTCGTGACTCATGTAATCGCGAGTCAATGGCAGGGAATCCACGCGCTTGGCGATCTGGATCTGGAACACGACCTGATACTCGTGGCGGAACGCCATTTCGGCGCCGGCGAGATAGAATTCCCACATGCGGCAGAAGCGTTCGTCATAAAGCGCGGCGATCTCGGCGCGGTTGGCCTGGAACCGCTTCTGCCATTCCGACAGGGTCTTGGCGTAATGCAGCCGAAGCACTTCGACATCGGTGACGATCAATCCCGCCTTTTCGATCACCGGCACCACTTCGGACAGGGCAGGGGCATAGCCGCCCGGGAAGATATATTTGCGGATCCAGGCATTCGTGGCTCCCGGCCCGTCGGCGCGGCCGATCGTGTGCAGCAGCATCACGCCGTCATCGGCCAGCACCTCGCGCGCTTTGTTGAAGAATTGCGGATAATAGCGCGCGCCCACATGCTCGAACATGCCGACCGAGACGATGCGGTCGAAGGTGCCGGTCAATGCGCGATAATCCCGCAGCTCGAATTTGGCGCGCTCGGCCAGGCCATTCTGCCGCGCCAATTCCTGCGCCGCCGCCAATTGCTCGGTGGAAAGCGTGATGCCCAGCACATTGGCGGCGCGCTCGCGCGCGATGTCCATCGCCAGTCCGCCCCAGCCGCAACCGATATCGAGCACTTTGAGGCCGGCGCGGTTGAAATTGAGCTTGGCGGCGATGTGGCGCTTCTTTGCCGCCTGGGCGATCTCCAGCGTGTCGTCCTCATGGGCGAAGTAAGCGCAGGAATATTGCCGGCTCACATCCAGGAACAGATCATAGAGGCGGCCGGAAAGATCGTAGTGATGGTGGACATGGGCGCGCGAGGCGCGGGCCGGATTCCATTGCGCGAACGATCGGAGCGCGCGCCGGACCAGCCTCAGTGCCTGATGCGTGCCGCTGGCCCCGGTGGTCGCCATGTTGCCCATCAGGAGATCGAGCAGGTCCACCACCGTGCCTTCCTCGATCTCGAGGCGCCCATCCATGTAGAGCTCGCCCAGTTTAAGGTCGGGGTCCATGCCCAAGGCGATCAAGGCCGCCCTATTCTTGATGACGATGGCCACGCGCGGCGCGCCTTCACCATAAGTCCTTGTTTTCCCGTTGGGAAAACGAACCGACAGGGTCCCCCGGCGAACATAGCGGTGCAACAGAAAGTCCAGCATCTCTCAAAAGCCCCCAGCCATTTAGAATGGTGCCAAGTCCGGTAAACTGTCCTGCTCCCAAAGGGTTGCCGATTTTTGGCCGGGAACCGCGCTTCTGCAAGCGGCTTTTCGAAGTGAGGATCACCAATGCCGC
>DATKPL010000319.1:0-6750 GCA_035524155.1 Rhizomicrobium sp. | reverse complement strand
CGGCGATCACCAATTCGGCAAAAACAAGGATGGTCTGCATGGGATAAGGTCCGGCCGGGGATAAGGCGGGGGCGTCTTAGAGCAAAGCGGGCCAAATGGGAAGCCGGGCCCGGGAACCCTGGAAAAGCCCCAATTCGAATGCGGTCAGCTGGCCAGCGCCGATGCGGTGTTCTGGGACCGCGCCCGGATGATCGCCACGGTATTGTCGATCTCGTTGAGCTGATCGGCGGGCGATTTTTCGGGGCAGAGATATTGGTGCAGGCTGAGCGCGCCCCTGCCCAGGAGATGCATCGAGGCATTGCGGTCGACATTCTGCTGCAGGCCGTCGACCGCGGCCAGGATCGCCGCGCACAATTCCTGCGCCTTTTCGTGCTCGCCGCCGGCCAGCCGCCGGTCGATGGACTTGGTGAGGTTGCTGAGCTTGCGCATGTCCACTTCGAATTGCGGCGCGCCCGCCCGCTGTTCCTGCATCAGCCGCCACAGAATGCAGATCTGGAAAGAGTCGCGGCGCAACTTCTCGCCGGTGAGCCGGTCGCGGGCCACTTTCAGGTCTTCGTCCAGTTTCTTGGCGATGACGTCGGCCGACATCTTGTCCTTGGCCTTCATCTTCAGCGAATTGGGCGGATTGAACATGTCCATGTCCCGGTCGCGCGGGTTGCCGCGGCGGCGGTCGGGACCGACATAATCGGTGGTGATCACGAACCCCTTGCGGCGATCGATATGGGCCTCGATGCGCGCGCCCAGAAGCGAGGTCGAAAACGGCCGCAGCAGAAGATCGTCGGCGCCGGAATTCACCACTTTGGTGATCAGGCTTTCGCTCTTCTCCCACGCCGTGACGATGATCACGATGAAGGGATTGTAGCCGGCCGCGCCCTGGCGCAACTGCTGGATGGCGAGACAGAGTTCGTCGGCCGCGCCCTGCGCTTCGGCCAACACGATGTCCGGCGGCTGGCGCTGGATCACCTCGATCATCGACTCCAAGGTCGGAACCGTTTCGGTGCGGCGGAAGCCGAGTGAATACAAGGCAGCACGCGTCGCGGTGCGGTTGGCCGACACCGGGTCATAGATCAGTGCTTCGACGCTGTCATAGCTAAGACGCGCCATGCCCCACCCCTTTTGATGTGGCTCCACAATGGCGTGCCCGCGTTAAGGAAATGTCGAAAATCCTGGTTAACGCAGTCAGAAGGCATCAAACTTGGCTTAGGAAGCGAAAGTTCCCGCTCGCACAGGTTGCACGTCAGGCGGATTTGGCTGCCCTGATAATGCCCAGGAATTCATGGGCCTTGAGGCTCGCGCCCCCGACCAGGGCACCATTTACATGGTCCAGCGCCAGGATCTGCCTGGCATTGGCCGGCTTGACCGAGCCCCCATAGAGGATGCGCATCCCCTTCCCGGCCTCGCCCAGATGTCCCATCAGGCATTTGCGGATATGGGCGTGTATGGCCGCGATCTCGTCGTCGCTGGGCGTGCGCCCGGTGCCGATCGCCCAGATCGGCTCATAGGCGATCGCGGTGTTTTCCGGCGTGGCATGGCTGGGAACGCTGCCGGTGATCTGGTCATGGCACACTTGCGGCGCCTCGCCCGCGTCGCGCTGGCTTTCGGTTTCGCCGATGCAGACGATCGCCGACAGCCCGCCGCGCC
Organism: Rhizomicrobium sp.; assembly: GCA_035524155.1. Taxonomy (GTDB): domain Bacteria; phylum Pseudomonadota; class Alphaproteobacteria; order Micropepsales; family Micropepsaceae; genus Rhizomicrobium. The sequence goes on along the minus strand of DATKPL010000319.1, from coordinate 5,109 downwards.
ACGCTGCTTTCGCCTTGGCGGCGACCTGATGGTCGCTTTCGTGATGATATTGGCGGCGCTCGGAATGGCCCACGATCACGGCCGAGGCGCCCGCATCCTTTAGCATTTCAGCGGATATGTCGCCGGTATAGGCGCCCGATGCCTTCTCATGGCAATCCTGGGCGCCGATCGGGAACGCGCCTTTGACAGTTGCGGCGGCCCGGCTAATCAGGCTGGCGGGCGGGCAGACCAGAACGTCGCACGGGCAAGGCGATTCCAAGCCGCGCGCGAGCGCTTCCAGCTCGGCCAGGTCGGCGCCCAACCCATTCATTTTCCAGTTTCCGGCCACCAGCTGGCGCAATTTCGTCTCCTACAGGGTTCCGCAGCTTGCCCTCAACAGCCCCCCTCCCTATCATCCGCCGCCTTTTTCGCAAAACACGCTTGGACGTTTGACATGATTCAATGGTTGGGCCGGCTTTCGCGGTCGTGGGTCGCGCAAATCCTGATGGGCATGCTGGCGCTGAGCTTCGGCATCTGGGGCATTGCCGACGTCTTCACCGGCCAATCCTCCAGCACTGCGCTGGCCACGGTGGGATCGACCGAGATTTCCGCCCAGGACTTCTCGCGCGACTATCGCAACCTGCTGCGCAACCAGAGCCAGCAATCGGGCATCCAGATCACCGCCGAAATGGCGCAGCGCATGGGCCTAGGGCCCCAGCAATTGCAGCAGATGATCAGCCGCGCCGCCTTGGACAATATGGCGACGCGCCTGGGGCTGACCACGCCCGACGCGCAACTCGCCCAGGAAGTCCGCGCCATGCCCGCCTTCAAGGGCGCGAGCGGCAATTTCGATCACACCCTGTTTCTGCAGATCGTGGCGCAGGCCGGTTACAGCGAACAGAGCTTTCTGGAGGCGATGCGCGGCGACGCCACGCGGGGACAACTCACCAACACGGTGGAAACCGGTTTCCGTCTGCCTCCGGGCTATGCGCAGGCCATTTTCCTTTACGCCACCCAGACGCGCGCCGCCGATTACGTGATCGTCTCGCCGGATTCGTTGGCGCCGATCGCGCCGCCGGCCGATAGCGTGCTGGCGGCTTATGTCAAAGACCATCCCGACCGTTTCTCCACCCCGGAATACCGCGCGCTGGAATATGCCGCGGTTTCGCCCCAGGACGTGGCGAACCAGATAACCGTCACCGACCAGCAGATCGCCGACGACTATAAGACCCACCTCACCGACTATATGGTCCCGGAAAAGCGGGACATTCAGCAGATCGAATTCGCCAATGAGGCCGATGCCAAGGCGGCGCACGACAAGATCGCTTCGGGCGCGATCACCTTTGAAGCACTGGCCACCCAGCGCAACATAACGCCCCAAGACCTCACCTTGGGGTCCCTGTCCAAGGCGGACCTGCCCGACCAGGCCCGCGCCGACGCCGCCTTCTCGCTGCCGCTCAATCAGGTCAGCGATCCGGTCAAGGGCGCGATCAATGGCTATGTGCTCCTGCGCGTGACCAAGATCACGCCGGCGGTTTCACATACCCTCGATCAGGTGAAGGATCAGATCAAGCAACAGCTCGCCTTGCAGCTGGCCGGCGCCAAGATCACCGACATGGTCAATGCCTTCGAGGACGCGCGTTCCGGCGGCGCGGATATCGCCGCGGCGGCGAAGAAGGTCGGCATGCGCTTTGGCCGCATCGCCGCGGTGGACCGCAGCGGACTTGGCCCCGATGGGCAGAAGGTGGCCGACTTGCCGCCCGATCCGGAATTCATCGCCACCGCCTTCACCCAGGAAGTGGGCGAGGACAATGATCCCTTCCCCGCCAAGAGCGGCGCCTATTACGACATCAAGGTCGATGGCGTGACGCCGGCCAAGCTCAAGCCGCTGGATCAGGTGAAAGCGGACGCGCTGGCGGCCTGGACCGTGGATGAAAAAGCCAAACAAGTCGCGGCCAAGGCTCAGACGCTTTTGGCTGAGGCGCAGAAGGACGGAAACCTCGCCGGCATCGCGAAAGAGTTGAAAGTGCCGGTCCTGCAGAGCCCCTCGCTGAACCGCGACACCGGCGATACGACTTTCTCGCCCACTTTGATCTCGCAATTGTTCGAGGCGCCGGCCGGCGGCGTGGTGGAAGCACCCCAAGGCACCGGCGGCAATTACATCATCGCCAAGGTCACCGGCATCGCCCATCCGCAGACCGCCAGCTCGGCGCAGGTTTTCGCCCAAGGCTGGGACCAGCTTTCCCAGCAGACCGCCGGTGACTTCACCTTGTCGCTCGCCAATGCGGAACGGCAGCGCCAGGGCGTGACCGTCAACCAGCAACTCCTGCAGCAGACCATCGGCGGCCAGTCGTGAGCCTCGCGTGAGTTTATTGCCGGATTTCGAGGCTTTCGCAGATATCTATCGGGCCGGACGGCCACAGGTCCTGTTCCGCCGTCTGGTCGCCGATCTGGAAACGCCGGTCTCGGCGTTCCTCAAGCTGGGTGAAGGCCAGGAAAACGCCTTCCTGCTGGAAAGCGTGCAAGGCGGCGAGACGCGGGGCCGCTATTCCATCATCGGACTTCGGCCGGACCTGATCTGGCGCTGCCGCGGCGACGTGGCCGAGATCAATCATCATGCGCTGGGCGGGGGCACCTATGTGGCGGAAAAAGCGCGGCCGCTGGAATCGCTGCGCGCCCTGATCCAGGCCACGCGGATGGACTTGCCGGCGGGCCTGCCGCCCATGGCCACCGGCCTGTTCGGCTATCTGGGCTATGACATGGTGCGCCAGATCGAGCATCTGCCCAACATGCCGCCCGACCGGCTGGGCCTGCCGGACGCGATCCTGCTACGTCCCACCATCATCGCCATCTTCGACACGGTGAAGGACGAGATCGTGGTGGTGACGCCGATCTGGCCCGATCCCGCGATCGACGCCAGGAGCGCCCATGCCCGCGCGCTCGAACGCATCGAGGATGCGGTAGTGGCGCTGGACCGGCCTTTGCCGCCCAATGCCGAGGCACCGCCAGGCATGAAGCCGGAGTCGAAAATCGAATCCAACATGACCAGGGATGAATATTTCTCGGTCGTGAACCGCGCCAAGGACTACATCAAAGCGGGCGACATTTTTCAGGTCGTGCCCAGCCAACGTTTCCGGCGGCCTTTCGAACTTCCGCCCTTTTCGCTGTACCGGGCGCTGCGCCGCCTCAATCCCTCGCCCTTTCTTTATTATCTCTCCTTCCCAGGCTTTTCGATCGTGGGCTCAAGCCCCGAAATCCTGGTTCGCCTGCGCGACGGCAAGGTGACCATCCGGCCCATCGCCGGCACCAGGCCGCGGGGTGCGACGCCGGAGAAAGACGTGGCCCTGGCCGAGGAATTGATGGCCGATCCCAAGGAGCGCGCCGAACACCTGATGCTGCTCGATCTGGGGCGCAACGATGTGGGCCGGGTGGCCAGGATCGGCGCGGTCAAGGTGACGGGCAGCTTCTTCATCGAGCGCTATAGCCATGTGATGCACCTGGTCTCGAATGTCGAAGGCGACATCCGTCCCGGGCTGGATGCAGTGGATGCGCTGGCGGCGGGTCTGCCGGCAGGCACCTTGTCTGGCGCACCCAAGATCCGCGCCATGCAGATCATCGACGAATTCGAAAAAGAAAAGCGCGGGCCCTATGGCGGCGCGGTGGGCTATTTCGGCGCCGACGGCTCGATGGACACCTGCATCGTGTTGCGCACAGCCCTGGTCAAGGACGGCATGATGTATGTGCAGGCCGGTGGCGGAGTAGTGGCCGACAGCGAGCCGGAAGCGGAATATCAGGAGACCGTCAACAAGGCCCGCGCCTTGATGGCCGCTGCCGAAGAGGCAGTTCGCTTCGCCTCTTCCGCAAAGAAAGGCCAGTAGGCCTACTCCGCCGCCATCACGGCCGCGTGCTCCGTTTTGAGTTTGATCGCTTCCGACACCGGCACCAGCCTGACGCCGTGATCCTGCGCCAGCCAGGCGGCGAGGATATTCAAGGTCACGTCATGAGGATGGCCGATGGCGATGGCGACACCGGTGTGCTGGGCTTCCGCCACCAGATCGGCCAGTTGCTGGCGCACTTCGGCTTCGCTGATCGTGTCGTCCAGGAATATGTCGCGCCCGCCGCTCATCACGCCGAACATGTGCGCCACGCGTATGCCCTGCGATCCGGAAATGGTGCGGGAGTCGAAATAGAACAGATGACGGACCGACAATGTCTCCATCACGGGGATCAGCGAAGCCGCGTCGGTGGAGAATTTGCTTCCTTCATGGTTGTTGATGCCGGAAAGGCCGGGCACGCGGGCAATGTTCCAGGCAAGGCGTCCGGCGATATCGGGACTTCCAACTCGCAGGCTCATCGGTCCTGGATCGGGATGCCCGATCGCCTCCATCGGGACATGGGCGAGAACCTGATGGCCCTTGCGTTCGGCTTCCTGCGCCAGGAACGGGGTGGACTCGGCATAAGGAAGAAAAGCGAGCGTGACGTTTTTCGGCAGCGCGATCGCCCGGTCGGTTCTGGCCAGGTCCTCGCCCAGATCGTCGATGCAGATGGCGATCGCGGGGCCGGGACCAACAGGTGCAGGCGGCGACGGCAGCAATGGCGGCAGATTGAGGCCGGACATAAGCCTCAGGCGCAACCAGTCCGGCATCGCCTGGCTGTGGACAGGAAACAGCACCTGCGGCGTGTAATGGACCGGTACGGCGCCGAAGCCGAACAATTCGAGGCGCGCGCTGTCATGCGCTTGCGATTCCGGCGCGGCAGCCGCGCCGGGCAGTATCGGTTCGAGGATCGTGCGCATCCCGGAGAGCGCGGATCGCCCGCCCACCACCACGGCGAGCAGAAAGAGAAGTCCCAGCACGCCATCGCTCCAATGGCGACGCGTAAGCCCTTGCATCCGGCGAATCAGGCTGTCCCGGCCCATGCATCATGTGCGCGCGAGCGGGAGATACTGTCAATCGGCCGTTAAATCAGGCCGAGACTTTCTTCCCCTGCGTCGCGAAGCGACTGGCGGGGGAAGATGTCTTCCGAGGGTTTATCCCGAGGAAGACAGATGGGGGTAAAATTCAATCAGCCGCAGGCGGCGGCCCGCCTCCTGATTGCGCGCGCCGGCACAACCAGACCGTGCCGATCAGG
>DATKPL010000318.1:0-8185 GCA_035524155.1 Rhizomicrobium sp. | reverse complement strand
TCTTCGAAACATTCCGGCGGTAAAGCCTGGCAGCCGGGGTCTGGCATAGGAGCTTTCGTGAAGCCGCTGCGCCTGGGTGTGAACATCGATCACGTCGCCACTGTGCGGAATGCGCGGGGCGGCGACAATCCCGATCCCGTGCGCGCAGCCAAGCTGGCGGAAAAAGCAGGCGCCGACGGCATCACCGCGCATCTGCGCGAAGACCGGCGGCATATCTCCGATGACGATATCGCGCGGCTGTCGCGCGAGCTGGAAATCCCGCTCAATCTGGAAATGGCCGCGACCGACGAGATGCTGGCGATCGCGGTCAAGGCACGTCCCCACGCGGCCTGCATCGTGCCGGAAAAGCGCGAGGAGCGCACCACCGAAGGCGGCATCGACGCGGCCGGGCATTTCGCCCGGCTCAAGCCCATCGTCTCCACCCTGGCCCAGGCCGGCATCCGCGTCTCGATGTTCATCGAGCCCGATCACCGCCAGCTCGACGCGTCAAAATCCTTGGGCGCGCCGGTGGTGGAATTGCATACCGGCGCCTATGCCAATGCCATCGGCAAAGAGCGCGAAACGATGCTGGCCAAAATCCGCGACGCGGCGGCCTATGGCGCCTCCATCGGCCTTGAGGTCCATGCCGGCCACGGCCTGACCTTCGACAATGTGCAGCCCATCGCGGCTCTGCCGGAAATCCGCGAACTCAATATCGGTCATTTCCTGATCGGCGAGGCGATCTTTGTCGGGCTCATCGACTCGATCCAGAAGATGCGCCGCCTGATGGATGATTCGCGCGTATGATCCTGGGGCTGGGCAGCGACCTCATCGACATACGCCGTATCGAAAAGACCCTGGAGCGGCATGGGTCGCGTTTCATCGCCCGCATCTTCACCGAGATCGAACAGGCCAAATCGGAGCGCAGGGCCGCCCGCGCCGCGTCCTATGCCAAGCGTTTCGCCGCCAAGGAAGCCTGTTCCAAGGCGCTGGGAACGGGCCTGTCGCAGGGGGTGTTCTGGCGGGACATGGGCGTAGTCAACCTGCCGTCGGGCAAGCCCACCATGAAGCTGACGGGCGGGGCATTGAAAAAGCTTAATGCGATGATTCCCGCCGGCCACACGGCCCAGATCGACCTTTCCATCACCGACGAATATCCGCTGGCCCAGGCAATTGTGATCATTTCGGCCATCAAAGCGAATTAACGAGGAAAACCTTGACAGGTGGGGTGGGGGGTCGTTTCTGTCCCAACCTTTCCCTCGGTGACTGGAACTTCATGGCCGACAACCCCATAGACAGCAAAGCGGCGCGCCACGCCCGTAGCCCGGCCAAGCCCAAGGAAGGCGAGTCCTGGGGCGAATTGGCCAAGACCGTGATCTATGCGGGCCTGATCGCCATCGTCATCCGCACCTTCCTGTTCCAGCCATTCAATATTCCGTCCGGCTCGATGGAGAACACGCTTCTGATCGGCGACTATCTGTTCGTCGAGAAATTCTCCTATGGCTTCAGCCGCTACACCTTTCCGTTCGGCGGTTGGCCATTCGGCGACATGATGCATGGCCGCTTCCCGGACCTGAAGCCGCACCGGGGCGATGTGATCGTGTTCAAATTCCCGGGCGACAATTCGACCGACTTCATCAAGCGCCTGATCGGCCTGCCGGGCGATCGGGTCCAGATGATCAACGACATTCTGTACCTAAACGGCAAGCCGGTGCCGCGGGTGCGCGTCGCCGATTATGTCGGCGATCTGGACGGCGAAACGGGCAGCTGGCCGCAATATCGCGAGACCCTGCCGGGCGGCAAAAGCTATGTGATCATCGACAAGTACAAGGATGGCCCGCTGGACAATACCCAGCAATTCGTGGTGCCGCCGGGGCACTATTTCATGATGGGCGACAACCGCGACAACAGCAATGACAGCCGCGAAGAGGTGGGTTATGTCCCCGCCGAAAATCTGGAAGGCAAGGCGATCTTCCGCTTCTTCTCGACCAATGGCAGCGCCCATATCTGGGAAGTCTGGAAGTGGCCCTTCGCCATCCGCTATTCGCGCATCTTCACCCCGATCCATTGACGGCGCGGTCCTTTTGGCCCCGTCGAATACGCTGTCGCTATCGACCGTCGCGCGTGCTCACGGGCTCGACGCCCGTGTCCCGCTTGCCGCTCCTGGCCAGTGACCAAAATTCCTCGCGCCGCTATATTAAGCCCGATGCACTCTCGCGACCTTTCGGACCTCGAAAACAAACTCGGGCATCGTTTCGCCGATCCCGCGCTTTTGACGCGCGCGCTCACCCATGCCAGCGCCGCGTCTTCGCTTTCCAACGAACGGCTGGAATTTTTGGGCGACCGGGTGTTGGGGCTGGTGGTGGCTGAAACGCTGCATGCGCGCTACCCCGATGAAAGCGAAGGCGCGTTGACGGTGAAACTGCATGCCCTGGTGCGCTGGGAAGCTTGCGCCAAGGTGGCCGAAGCGGTGGGACTGCCGGCCTTCCTGCATCTGGCGGGGCCGGGTTTCGAAAGTCCGCGTGCGCGGGGCGGCATTTTTGCCGATGTCTGCGAGGCGGTGATTGCCGCGCTTTATCTCGACGGCGGCATGGGCGCGGCGCGCGCTTTTATCGCCCGCTATTGGGCCGGGATGTTCGACGATCCCGGCCAGGGCGCGGAAATGCGCGACGCCAAGACAAGGTTGCAGGAATGGGCGCAGGGCCGGGGCTGGGCCGCGCCGGTCTATCGGGAGATTTCGCGCACGGGTCCGGCGCATGCGCCACATTTCGTGATCGAAGCGGTTGTGGAAGGTCTTGCGCCGGAAACCGGCGCGGGCGGCTCCAAACGTGAAGCCGAACAAGAGGCCGCCGCCAAATTGCTGGCGCGGGTTTCACCATGACCACGCGTTGTGGCTTCTGCGCCATCATCGGTGCGCCCAATGCGGGCAAATCCACCCTCACCAATGCCCTGGTGGGATCGAAAGTGGCGATCGTGAGTCCCAAGGTCCAGACCACGCGCATGATCGTGAAGGGCGTGGCGATGATGGGCGAAACCCAGATCGTCTTCGTGGACACGCCGGGCATTTTCCGGCCGCGCCGCCGACTGGATCGCGCCATGGTGAGCGCGGCATGGTCAGGCACCGAGGATGCCGACGCGATCCTTCTGATCGTGGACGCCGCCGACCTGACGGCCAATCCCAACTCGCCCGCCGCGCGCGACACCGAAGCGATCCTTCAGGGCCTGAAGGACAACAAGACCAGAAAGGCCCTGGTGCTGAACAAGATCGACGGCATGAAACGGGAGCAGCTGCTGCCGCTTACGGAAAAGTTGCACGCGCAGGCCGCGTTCGAGGACGTGTTCCTGGTGAGTGCGCTGAAAGGCGATGGGATCAAGGATGTCGCCGAATGGGTCAAGGCGCGCATGCCCGAAGGCCCGTTCCTCTATCCCGAGGATCAGGCCGCCGACATGCCCATGCGGTTGCTTGCGGCCGAGATCACCCGCGAGAAGATCTATCACCGGCTGCATGACGAGCTTCCCTATGCCAGCGCGGTCGAGACCGAGAAATGGGAAGAACGCAAGGATGGTTCGGTCCGCATCGATCAGGTGATTTATGTCCAGCGCGAAGGCCAGAAAGCGATCGCCCTGGGCAAGGGCGGCCAGACCATCAAGGTGATCGGCCAACTGGCGCGGGAAGAAATGGAAACATTGTTTGGGCGCCGGGTGCATCTGTTCCTGTTCGTGAAGGTGAACGAGAACTGGGCCGAAAGCCGCGAGCATTACGAACAGCTGGGTCTCGAGTACCCGAAAGAGTAGCGATAAACGGGCAGACCGTCTTGGCCCTGGCTTTCTTCCCCCGCGCGGCGAAGCCGCTGGCGGGGGAAGATGTCCGCCTGCGGGCTTGCCCGCGTTGGCGGACAGATGGGGGCAATAAATTTGGAATGGACTGACTCAGCAATTCTCTTGTCGGCGCGCCCTTATGGCGAAACGGGGCTCATCGCCGATCTCTTCACCCGCGAACATGGCCGCCACGCGGGATTGGTGCGCGGCCAGAAGGTGCGCGCGTTGCTGCAGCCGGGTAATGGCCTATCCGTCACCTGGCGGGCGCGCCTGCCGGAGCAATTGGGGAATTACGTTGTGGAACTGGCGCGGGCCCGTGCCGGCAGCCTGATGGAAAGCCGCAAAAGCCTTACCGGGCTCAACGCCTTTTGCGCGGTGGCGATGGCGGCGCTGCCGGAGCATCAGGCGCATACGCCTTTGTACGATGCGGCAGAGATCCTGCTCGACGCGATGGTGGCGGATGATTTCGCCCATTGGGGCCCGCTCTATGTGCGTTGGGAAGCCGGGCTTTTGGATGCGTTGGGTTTCGGCCTGGACCTGTCGCAATGTGCGGCTACCGGCGCGACGGACGATCTGATCTATGTTTCGCCGCGCACCGGGCGGGCGGTCTCTGCGGAGGCGGGCGCGGAATATGCGGCGCGGCTGTTTCCGCTGCCGCAATTCCTGCTCGATCCCGGCAATATTCCCGACATGGCGGCAACTCGCGCCGGATTGGGGCTTACCGGGCACTTCCTGCTGGACCGGGTATTGGAGCCGCATGGCCGCGAAATGCCGCAAGCACGCGTACGTCTGGATGCGCTGGCTGTCCACGAATCGGACTAAAAGCCAACCATGGGTGCCCCCACCAAGGTCAAAGACGACGATATCCGCTCCGAGCCGTTGGCTCGGGCACTGTCCGAGCGTTACCTCGCCTATGCACTCTCCACCATCACCCAGCGAGCGCTGCCCGATGCGCGCGACGGGCTGAAGCCTGTCCATCGCCGGCTGCTGCACGCGATGCGGCTTCTGGGCCTCAATCCCGCCGCCGGCTTCAAGAAATGCGCCCGCGTGGTGGGCGACGTAATCGGTAAATACCACCCGCACGGCGATATCGCGTTCTATGAGGCGTTGGTCCGTCTCGCCCAGGACTTTGCGCTGCGTTATCCCTTGATCGAAGGCCAGGGCAATTTCGGCAATGTCGACGGCGATAATGCCGCCGCCATGCGCTACACTGAAAGCCGCTTGACCGAAGCTGCCCAGGCGCTGCTGGAAGGCCTGGACGAAAACGCGGTCGATTTCCGCGCCACCTATGACGGCGAGGACGAGGAGCCGGTGGTCTTGCCGGCGGCCTTTCCCAATCTTCTCGCCAATGGCTCGTCCGGCATCGCCGTTGGCATGGCGACCTCTATCCCGCCCCATAATCTGGGTGAGCTGTGCGGCGCGCTGATCGCCCTGATCGAGAATGCCAACACCCAGGATCGCTCGCTGCTGAAGTTCGTGAAAGGACCCGATTTTCCCACCGGCGGCATTGTGGTCGAGGACCAGGCGGCGATTGCCGAAGCCTATAAGACCGGCCGGGGCGGCTTCCGCCTGCGCGCGAAATGGGACAAGGAAGAAGGCGCCCGCGGCGTCTATCAGATCGTGGTCACGGAAATCCCGTACCAGGTGCAGAAGGCCAAGCTGATCGAGCGTATCGCCGAATTGCTGGACCAGAAGAAGCTGCCGCTGCTGGACGACATTCATGACGAAAGCACCGAAGATGTCCGCATCGTGCTTTCGCCCAAAAGCCGCACGGTGGATGCCGACCTCCTGATGGAGCAGCTGTTCCGCCAGAGCGATCTGGAAGTCAAAATCCCGCTGAACCTCAATGTGCTGGACAAGGGCCAGGTGCCCAAGGTGATGAGCCTGAAGCAGGCGCTTCAGGCGTTCATCGATCACCGCCGCGAAGTGCTGGAGCGCCGCTCGCGCTTCCGGCTGGAAAAGATCGCAAGCCGCCTGGAAGTGCTGGAAGGTTATCTCGCCGTCTATCTGAACCTCGACAAGGTGATCAAGATCATCCGCACCGAGGACGAGCCGAAACCCAAATTGATGAAGGCGTTCAGCCTCACCGAAAACCAGGCCGAGGCCATCCTCAACATGCGGTTGCGCGCCTTGCGCAAGCTGGAAGAGATGGAGATCCGTGGCGAGCACGCCAATCTCACCAAGGAACGCAAGGAACTGACCAAGTTGTTGGGTTCGGACAAACTCATGTCCGAGAAGCTGATCGAGCAGGTGAAGGACATTGACGCCAAGTTTGGCGGCAAGACCGAATTGGGTCGTCGCCGCACCGAGATCGCCGGTGCCCGCGACGTAGCCGAATTGTCGGCGCTGGCGGAAGAGGCGGTGGAGCTGGCCAGCGCGGTCGAGAAAGAGCCCATCACCATCGTCTGCTCGCAGAAATTATGGCTGCGCTCGCTCAAAGGGCATCAAGAGGAAAACGATTCCATCAAATACCGCGAGGGCGATGGCCATCGCTTCTGGATCCATGCCCAGACCACCGACAGGTTGATGATGCTGGCCACCGATGGCCGCTTCTTCACCCTGGACTGCAGCAAGCTGCCGGGCGGGCGCGGCAATGGCGAGGCCATCCGTACCTTCATCGACCTGCCGCCGGAAGCCGACATTGCCATCATGTTCGTGCATGTGCCGGGCCGGAAGCTGCTGCTGGCTTCGACCTCCGGCCATGGCTTCATTACCGGCGAGGACGACGCGATCGCCATGACCAAGAACGGCAAGCGGGTGATGAACGTGAAGCCGGGCATCGAGGCGCTGGTGGCGCGCGAAGCCAACGGTGATTCCATCGCCGTGGTGGGCGAGAACCGCAAGCTGCTGGTCTTCCCGATCATCGACGTGCCGGAAATGGCACGCGGCCAGGGCGTCTATCTCCAGCGCTACAAGGATGGCGGGCTGGCCGATGCCGTGGCGTTCAACTGGAAGGATGGCCTTACCGACGAGAATGGCCGCAACTTCCCGCCGTCGGAATTGAAAGAGTGGAAAGGCGAACGCGCCCAGGCAGGCCGCATTGTCCCGCGTGGCTGGGCCAAGTCCGGGAAGTTCGCCCCGCTGATCAGGCGTGGCCGGTGACCAGCCAAAGCAGAATGATGATGGGCAAGGGAATGCCGATCGCCCAAAGCAGTAACGAGCGCATGTAAGCTCCGGATTGAACCGGTTCAATAACTTTTATTTCAGTTTCGGGTTCCGCCCGCGGTGATCAGACCGGCAATCCGAGAAAACGCCAGAGCTTTTCCACCGCGATCATGTCGAGCTCGATGGAGGTCTCGATCTCCTGGATCAGGCCGGGATGCTCGCCCTGTCGCCTGCGCTGATGAGTGAGATTGAGCAGATGCTGCAAGGTGCCGGTGATGGGCCGGTCGCTGGCGCGGGTCAGGCGCCAACCGTCCGTCTTCACCCGGGTGGCGAGTTCGTCGTCGGAATATCTTTTCGATGTCATACGATCCGTCCGAACCAGAGAACCGAAAGCGACGCCGACGCCAGGGTCAAGAGCAGCGCCGCCGCCACGAAAAAGGCGGTGATCTCGCGTTCTTCGGTCTCGCTCTGAAGCTTGGTGTTGAGGTCCTTGTAGATCTTGGCCAGCTCGCCTTCGGTCTGGGCGTGGAAATATTGGGCGTGGGTGATGTTGGCCATGGCCTTGAGCGTGGGCTCGTCCAGGACCACATGCATGGTACGGCCCCAATAGGTATGGATCTCCCCATTGGGGGTGCCGAAGCCGATGGTGAACACGCGCACACCGAAATTCGAGGCGATGCGCGCGGCCTCGATGGGATCGGGGCCGTCGGTATTCTTGCCGTCAGTCATCAGGATGATGGCGGCGGATTTGTAGCTGCCCGGTTCGACCGGCGGTATCTTGGCCGGATCCTGGGCAACCTTCTTGGGCGCGGTCCCCAAAGCCACGCCGCCCGGCACCAGACCGCCCGCGCTGCCGCTGGTGAATTCCTCGCCGCCAAAGCCCGGCAGCATCGTGTCGAAGCGGATGGCGGGGAACAGGGTCTGCATCGAGGTGAGGACGGCCGAGCCGATCGCCGTCATGCGCTCCGGCATCAAACTGTCGATCGCCTGGTTGAGCGCCGCATTGTCGTCGGTGGGCGACTGGACCAGGAAAGCCGCGCCCGAGAAGGCGACGATGCCGATCTTCACCTTGGATGGCCGGTCGTTGACGAAGGCCTTGGCCGCAACCTGGGCGGCCGTGATGCGGGTCGGGTGCACGTCAGGCGCGCGCATGCTGCCCGAGACGTCCATCGCCAGGATGATCGTGCCGCGACGGGCGGCCAGGGTAACAGTGGCGGCCGGGCGGGCGCTGGCCAGGATCAGCACGATCAGCGCCAGAAGCAGCAGGGCGGGGGGCAAATGA
>DATKPL010000317.1:0-8386 GCA_035524155.1 Rhizomicrobium sp. | reverse complement strand
GCCGCAAACGCTTTCTGATAAAGCCCAGCGTCGAGGCATCCGGCCGCGGCCAGCAGCGCTACACGCCTGGGTGGTGAGGAAGACATCCTCGCCGCGTCGATTGTTTCCTGGATGATGCTTAGAAAAGGGATGCGCACGGCTTCGCGAATGGATTGCTCGAAGGCATGCGCCGTGTTGCAGGCCATCACCAGGAATTCCGCCCCTTGTGCCTCAAGTCCGCGCGCCATGGCGGCCAGAACCGGAGCGGGCGAGGGGCCCGTTCCCGCAATCGCTTTGTTGCGGTCGGGGACGTGCGGGTTGTTGTCCACCAGCATCCGGATGCCGTCCTGATCCGACCGGACTGGAGAAAGCCGGATGATGCGGGCCATCAAATCGACAGTGGCGGCGGGACCCATGCCGCCGATGATGCCGACATTCTTCGGCATCACTTCCCTTCCAGGATTTTCTGGTAGGCGTAGAGCGCGGGCGAGCCGCCGGTATGAACGAAGAGAACATTCTGGCCGGCGCGGAATTCCTTGGCGCGAACCATTCCCACCAGGCCCGCCATCGCTTTGCCGGTATAGACGGGATCCAGAAGAATGGATTCATTCTGGGCGATCAGGCGCACGGCTTCGACCATTTCCGGCGTGGGAAGCGAATAACCCGGCCCCACCCATTCGTCGCGGCAAACGATATCGGAGCGCTTGACCGGGGTCTTGGCGCCCGCAAGTGCCGCGACCTTGGTGGCAAGCTCGAAGACGTTATTCTCCTGCTCCTCCTTCTTGCGCCGCACATTGACGCCGACAATGGGGATGTCCGAGCTGGTGCCGACCGCGCCCGTCACCAGGCCCGCATGCGTGCCCGCGCTGCCGCTGGCGCAAACGATGCAATCCAGTTTCAGGCCCATGTCGAACAATTGCGCGGCCATTTCCTCGAAGCAGCTCACATAGCCAAGCGACCCCAGGGCATTCGAGCCGCCGCCGGGAATGATGTAGCCCTTGCGCCCCTCTTTCGCGAGATCGGTGGCGACATTTTCCATCGCCTTTTGCAGATCGGTGCCGAGATCGACCACCGTGACCGCTTCGACGCCAAGAAGATTGAATAGGAAATTGTTGCCGGTTGCTTCCGCGCTGTAACTGCCGGGAACACGCTGCTCGAGCACGAGGCGGCAGCGCAGACCTTCCTTGGCGGCAGCCGCCAAGGTGAGGCGGCAATGGTTGGACTGCACGGCGCCAACGGTGATCAAAGTGTCCGCGCCTTGCGCGATCGCATCAGCCACCAGGAATTCCAGCTTGCGGGTCTTGTTGCCGCCCGACGCCAACCCCGTCAGATCGTCACGCTTGATGAAAAGATTGGGACCACCTAGCGCTTTGCTCAACCGCGGCATCAGTTCGATCGGTGTTGCGCCGGCCGTATAACGGCGACGGGCAAATTTCGCCAAGTTCATGCAATGGTCCTTCCTTCATTATTGAAAATCTGTGTGAGAGGCGCGCCGGCGATGCGCGGCGCTGGTTATTGGCGAGTGCTCCAATTTGTCCGGAACATATGCGAAAAGAAGCGCGGATTTGGCCGAAAAACTCTTGACCACAACCTAGAATATTCGCACCATTCGTTCAACATAAAGAACAATATTCACATATGTAACCGAAGAATTTCGCATGGGCGCCTACGGCGGTGCCTCGGATAAGAGCGGGCGGAGGGGAAGATGGGTATCACGCGGCGCGCCATGATGGCGACCGGTACGGCGGCGCTGTTTCTGGCGCCTGAGTCGGGCAACGCGGCGGTGGATGCGCTTGCGCTTCACAAGAAACTGATCTGCATCGACACCCATCTCGACATGCCGGCGAACCTGGCGCGTCCGGGCTGGGATGTGATGCAACGCCACAGCTATGACGAGGATTTCACACAAGTGGATTATCCGCGCATGGTCGAAGGCGGGTTGGATGGCGGCTTCTTCGCGATCTATACGCCCCAGGCGCCGGTCACGCCCGAAGGCATGAGCGCGATGCGCGACGCGGCGTTTTTGCGCGCCGCCGAAATTCGCGAAATGGTCGCGGCGCATCCGGCGCAATTCGAATTGGCCTTCGTGCGGGAAGATGCCGCCCGCATCGCGGCCAAGAAAAAGATCATCGTTTTCCAGTCGATCGAGAATTCCGGCATCCTGGGAAATGACGTGACGCTGTTGCGCAGTTTTTACAAATTGGGCGTGCGCCTGGCGGGGCCGATCCATTTCCTCAACAACCAGTTGGGCGATTCCGCCACCGACAAGAAACAATGGGGTGGCCTGTCTCCTTTGGGCAGGGAGTTCGTCAGGGAAGCCAATGACCTCGGCATCCTGCTGGATCAGAGCCACTCATCCGATGACGTATTCGACCAGATGATGGACCTGTCGCGCGCGCCCATTATCTGTTCCCACTCCGGTTGTCGGGCGGTGCACGACCACCCGCGCAACCTGGACGATGCGCGGATCAAGCGGCTCGCCGCGGCGGGCAGCACCATCCAGATCAATTCCTATAACGAATATCTGGTGACGGTGCCGCCCAACCCGGAACGCGATGCGGCCCGCCGTGCGGCCAGGGCGGCAATGCGAAACCTGGCCGACATGAGTCCGGCC
The DNA here is from genome assembly GCA_035524155.1 of Rhizomicrobium sp. Classification (GTDB taxonomy): domain Bacteria; phylum Pseudomonadota; class Alphaproteobacteria; order Micropepsales; family Micropepsaceae; genus Rhizomicrobium. Next base: position 5,793 of record DATKPL010000317.1, on the reverse strand, counting down.
GAAGCGACCGCCGCGGTCCGCGAAGCGGCGGCGGCAGAGCGCGCGGTGGACCAAAAATACCCGATCCCGCGCGCGAATTTCGACGAGTATATGAAGCATGTGATGCACGCTTTGGACCTGGTCGGTCCCGATCATGTGGGCGTGGGCGCGGACTGGGACGGCGGCGGTGGCGTGGTGGGCATGAACGATGTCTCTTTCATTCCCAAGATTACGGAACGATTGGTCAAGGCCGGATACACAGAAGCCCAGCTCGCCAATTTCTGGAGCGGCAATGCCTTGCGCGTCCTGGGCAAGGCCCATGACGCACGAAAGCAGGCTTGACGCAGCTATTTCGGCAGCGCGAAGACGGTGAGTTCGTCGGACGTCACCGGGGCTGCGGCATCGCCGCCGCCCGCCGCCACCACCGCCACATATTGCCGGCCGTCCTTGCCCAGATAGGTGCTGGGCACGGATTCTGCCGATGCGTCCAGCTTGACCGTCCATAATTCCTTGCCGGTCCTGGCGTCGAACGCGCGGAAGCGGGAATCATCGGACGCGCCGATGAACACCAGGCCTGACGCAGTGGCGATCGAGCCGCCTTCACCGGGGCGTCCGGTGTTTTGTTTATCGGCGGGCAGGCTGTCGGTGACGCCCAGCGGCACCCGCCATGCGATATCGCCGGTGTTCACATTGACGGCCTCCAGCTCGCCCCATGGCGGTTGGTTGCAGAACATGCGTGTCGCCGGATCGCGAAAGCGGCCGCTGGGCGCCATGTCGACATAGGGACCGGTGCGACCGCCGCGATTGTTGGTACCCGCGATCTTCGCAGGATCGATGGTGCCGGACTCCGGATCCTTCAGGCCATTGAACTGACCCAGATCGTTCACGTTGATAAAGAGATAACCCAACGCGGGATTGAACGACGCGCCGCCCCAATCGGCTCCGCCGATTTCGCTGGGGAAGATCACGCGCACGCGATTATAGGTGGGCGGCGCGAAAGGGCCGGTGTCGGTCAGCACATTGTTGTCGGCGATGATCTTGCGGCAATTGGCTTCCAGCTCCGGCGTCACGGTGGCGATATCGGCCATGTTGAAGCCCACGCGCGCCAGCGGCCCCGGCTTGGCGGGGAAGGGCTGGGTCGGCGACAGGGTTTCGCCGGGCACGTCGCTTTGCGCCACGGGCTTTTCCGTAACGTCATAGATCGGCTTGCCGCTGGTGCGATTGAGCAGGAACAGGAACGAGCTTTTGCCGAACACGGCAACGGCAGGAATGGTTTTTCCGCCTTCCTTCACGTTGATCAAGGTGGGCGCAGTTTCGAGGTCGAAATCCCAGATATCGTGATGCACAGCCTGAAAGTGCCAGAGATACTTTCCTGTCCTGGCATCCACAGCGACCAGGCTGCTGTCGTAAAGATCGTTGCCTTGGCGGTCCCCGCCAAAAAGGTCGCCTGACGGCGCGCCGAATGGCATGTAGACGATGCCGCGCTTGGCATCGACGGTCATGAAGCCCCAGACATTCACGCCGGTGCGCTGGAACGCGCTGTTGCCGGCCCAAGTGCCGTAGTTGGGCTCGCCCTGTTGCGGAATCGAATGAAAAGTCCAGGCCAGCTTGCCGGTGTGGATGTCGAAAGCGCGCACATCACCCGCTGGCCCCGGGCCATTGCGTTCCGGCAGGCTGCTGCCGACGATGACCAGATTCTTGTAGACGATGGGCGGCGTGGTGACGCGAATGCCGCCACCGCCATGGGTGATGTCCGGCGTATCGAGATCGACGATGCCATTGGCGCCGAAATTCATGTTCAGCGCACCTGTCCTGGCATCCAGCGCGAACATCTTGCCTTCGGATGTGGGAACGATGATCTGGGCCGGAGTCTGCTTGTCGCCGGGGAAATATTCCACGCCGCGAAAAGCAGGCTCACCGGAGGGAAGCTTATAGACCCAGGCTTCCTTGCCGGTTGTGGCGTCCAGCGCCACCACCTGCCCATAAGGCGATGGCAGATACATGATGCCGTTGATCACCAGCGGCGTGGCTTCGGTCTGCTGAAAGCCTCCGGCGGCACCTTCCGGCTTCAAGTGATAGGTCCAAGCCGGCTGCAGATTGGCGACATTGGCCGGGGTGATCTGGGCGAGGGGCGAGAAACGCATGCCGCCCGCATCATGCCCATAGGTGGGCCACTCCCTGGTATTGTCCGTGGTTTGCGCGCCGGCGTCACCGGTCATGATGGCCGCGCTCGCCAGCAGCGCAAGCATGAACTGTTTCATATGATCCCCGTTCTGCGTTTCAGAAATCCCCAAACGGGCATCAGAGTATATTGTACGAACTAGTTCGTGAAGAGGAATGGTGCGTTGATTTTACTTGTTATTGCGGGTTGGCGACGACGGTGAACCTTGTGAGCTGCTCCTGGGCTTGGGTAAATTTGGGATCGAGCTCGTACGCCTTCTTGTAGTCGAAATAAGCGCCTCTTATGTCGCCCAGATGCTCGCGGGCGATCCCGCGATTGTAATAGGCCAATTCCAGCTTATCGCCGTTGCTTAGCGATACCGCCTTCTCCAAGGCCGGCAGTGCGTCCTGGTAGCGGCCCATGCCGATCAGCCCCGCGCCCCGGTTGAGCTCGGCCGCCGCCAGATCAGGGGCAAGCGAAAGGCTTGCATCCGCGTCGGCGACGGTACCCTGATAATCCGTCATGCGCAGCCGGATATAGGCGCGGTTGACCAGAAGAGCTGCCCTGAGATCGTCATCGGCGGCGGCTTCAAGTGCAGTGCTGCAGGCCTGAATGCCATCCCGGAGATTTTCAAAGGAGGCGTCCTTCAATGTCGCAAGGTAACATTCCCGTGCGCTGTCTCGGCTCACGACGGTTGCCGAAGCTGGATTCGAAAACGCAAAAGCGCAAAGCCCCAACACGGCCAGCAGTCGGGTCAGCCTGCTTTTGCTTGCATGATGCATGAACCGGCTCCTCCATTTGGTGAAACCAAACCGGCATGAAGCGCATCGGGCATGAGGCCCGCGTTCAACCCAAACATACCGCGACCTGCGCGCATCCGTAAATCAACTTTTCAATGGCTGGGGCTCTGGCGATTGCAAGCTTTGGATCTTTGGCAGTGGAAACCACAGAAGCACCACGGCGACCACCAGCGATGCCCCCATCAGCAGGAAAGACGAGGAAGGCGTGCCGGAAATTCCCGTAACCAATCCGACCAGATAGGACCCGATGAAACCGCCCAGCGCCCCAAAGGCATTGATCACCGCGCCGGCGCCGCCCGCGACATTCCTGGGCAGTATGTCGGCGGGAATGGCGAAGAATGGCGCAATCGCGGATATCAGGCCGATGCCGGCGACCGACAGAAGCGCATAGGCAGGCCAGAAACCCATGGCGGGAAAGAAATAAAGCGCCAGAAATGACAGGCCACCCGCCGCCAGGCACAGCCACACGATCAGCTTTCGCTCCTGGGTGCGGTCCGCCAGCGCCGAAATGATGGGCATCAACAAGGTGGTCGCAAGATAGGGGCCGGCCGACAGCCAGCCGACATTCACAATATTGGCCGAGCCGCTTTGGCGGATGATGGTGGGCAGCCACAGGATGAAGCCGAACAGGCTCAAGCCCCAGAAGAAATAGAGAGTGGCCAGCCGGATCACCACAAGCGAGCGAAACGCTTCGCCATAGCTGCGCACCGGCTTCATTTCGCCTTGCTCGGCCGCGATCTTGGCCTCGATCGCGTCGCGCTCGGCCGGCGCAAGCCAGGTCACGCGGGACGGCCGGTCCTCCACCAGGAACCACCAGGCGATGCCCCAAAGGCTGGCGGGCAACCCCTCGGCGATGAACATGGCGCGCCAGCCCCAGAGATGAACCAGATATCCGGAAAGGATCGACATCCACAACACCGTGACCGGCGTTGCCAGCACGGTGGTGGCATTGGCGACCGAGCGCTCGCTTTTGGCGAACCAGTGATTGATGAAAATCAGCAGCGACGGGAAGACGGCCGCTTCCACCGCGCCCAGCAGGAACCGCACGACCATCAGCGCCGCGATGTTGGAAACAAGGCCGGTGAGGGTGGAGAAAAAGCCCCAAAGGATAAGAGAGGCGAAGATCAGCTTCTTGGGACTGTTCCGCTCGGCATAGATGGCACCGGGAATTTGACCCGCGAAATAGCCGAAAAAGAAAAGCGCGCCGATCAGCGCTTCGGCACTGGCCGAGATGTGAAGATCGCGCCCGATGCCGCCGACCGCGGCGAAGGAGTAATTCACCCGGTCCAGATAGGCGAAACTGAAGGTGACGAAGAGCACCGGCGTGATGCGCCACCATCTTGCGCGCGAAAGGACCATTCCAACTCCCCAGAATTATTCTTTATGATTTGTGTCGCACGCGGTCATTTGATGCGCGCGACCTTGAACACGATGTTCGCCGCGTTCAGCCTGAGGTCATAGCTACCCCAAAAGCCTTTTGAAATTTGCACGACGTTGCGGCCGTGTTGCCGGAATTGAGCGACGCCGTCGTCCGAACTCAACTGCTGCCAGATTTCCCCATTGTCCAGCACGACGGTGAACTGTCCCCTTGGCGAAAGGTTGTATCGCGCCACGGCGGCGACCAGTTTTCCGTCCATGGGCGCGGGAAGGGGGCGCGCTGCCGCTTGCGGTATTGCTTGCGGAATCGGCTGGGCCTGCGGAGCGCCGAATTCCGGCCAATGCGTGGCCTTGCTTTGGTCGCGGGCGGCGTCATAGCAGGCCAATCGCGCGTTGGCGTCCGCGATCGCGCCGCACTGGGCGAAAGCGCGATCTGCCGCTGTTTGTGCCTGCGCCATGGCCGGCAGCATAAGCGCCAACAGGGCGATCCATGGGGCTTTCTTCACTGCGATTCTCCTCGCCTGGATTTTCTCATTTGTGAGCCGAACTAGCCAAACTAGATAGTTCAATAGCCTTCCTGGCCGAACAAGGGTCTGCGGCTAACCGGTTATGATCATGGTGTTTTCCGGAACTTCCCGGCGTGGCGGAAAAGCCGCTTCTCGGCTCGCTATTTCTAGATCCCCGCATTTCAGTTGACGGGCCTCCAAACTCTGTGTCAAATTTCTACTGTACCATCTAGTTAGTTATAAGTCGGTTCGCGACAATACAACATGGTACGGGGAGGCAACTCTGGTCATTCGGCTCATTGGGAAATTGTGCGCGCCAAATTGCTCGCGCAGCTCTCGGGCTGTCTGATCCGCCACAAAATCTGTTCAGAGGGGAAGTTCATGGCGAATTTCAATCAGTCGAAGACTTTGACCAGCCGCTTGCTGCAGGGATCCGCCATTGCCGGTCTTGCCGCCATGTGGGCCACGGGTGCTGTCGCGCAGGTCGCGTCCGCCAACACGCAAGTCGCCGAGACGGTCGAGACCGTAACCGTTACCGGCACGTCGATCCGGGGCATCGTTGCACCGGTAGGCGACAATGTGATCACCGTGGATCGCGATACGATCGAAGCCACCGGCGCCAATGACGTCCAGCAACTGCTCACCACGATCCCGGCCGTCACGGGCTTCGGCAATCCCGGCCAGGGCGGCTTCGGCAGCGCCGACGGTTCGGGCACCAATGCACCCACCATCCACAGTTTGGGCGCGAGCGCTTCCAACAGCACCCTGATCCTGGTGGACGATCATCGCATTCCGCTGAGCGGCCTGGCTCACTCCTTGTCCGATCCCTCGACCATTCCCACCATCGCGCTCCAGCGCGTGGAAGTGCTGGCAGACGGCGCCTCCTCGATTTACGGCAGCGACGCGGTTGCCGGCGTGATCAACTTCATCACGCGCCGCAATTACGAGGGCGCAGAGACCGACTTCGAGT
>DATKPL010000316.1:0-3123 GCA_035524155.1 Rhizomicrobium sp. | reverse complement strand
AAAGCCGCGTTTGAATTCCGATCGGCGAGCGGTGCGGATCGGTCTTGCTGAACGCATTCCCCTCCCCGAAATTTGCTCTGCAAATTTCGACCCTCCCTCAAGGGGAGGGTCGAATGACTTTATAGCTCGTCGGCGTTGCTGATGATCTTGCCGACCAGGCCGTATTTCAGGGCCTCTTCGGCACCCATCCAGAAATTGCGCTCGGTATCGGCAACCACTTTCTCGTAAGGCTGACCGGTCTCGACCGCGATCTCCTTGATCAGGCGCGCGCGCATCTTGATGATCTCTTCCGCCTCGATGGTGATGTCCGAGGCCTGGCCGCGCACGCCGCCCAAAGGCTGATGCAACAGGAAACGCGTGAAAGGCAGGCAGTAGCGGTTCTCGCGCTTGGCGCCCAGATAGATGTGCGCGCCGGCGCTCGCCACCCAGCCGGTGCCGATCATCTTCACGCGGTTGCCGACAAAGCGGATCATGTCGTGGATAGTGTCGCCGGATTCGACATGGCCGCCTGGCGAATTGACGATCACGCGGATGTCGCCGTCGCTCTCGGCATAGGCCAGAAGCTGGGCGGTGACCCGTTCGGCCATCTTCATGTCCACTTCGCCGAACACCAGGACGGTGCGCGACTTGAACAAGGCCTTGGAGATTTCCGAGGATTGCGGATCGGGCGACTTGGACTTCTCGTCGTCTTTTTCTTCGGGCTCTTCGTCGGCGCGGCGCAAGGTCATAACTCCGGGTACCTGTCTCAAGGACGATATGGTGTGGGTCCCAAGGGTTATAAAGAGTTGAGGGCGGCGGTCAAAGTCGGGCCGATTTCCCGGTGCAAAACCAAGTCCGCATAGGGGTCTTGCTCGGTTTCCTCGCGGTTAAGGATCACCAGCCGGGCGCCGGCCCGCTTGGCCAGAAGCGGGAATGCCGCCGCCGGATAAACCACCAGGGACGAGCCCGCCACCAGGAACAGGTCGGCGTTGAGGCTCGCCTCCTCCGCCCGCGCCATCTGATCCTCGGGCATCGCCTGGCCGAAGGAAATAGTCGCGGTCTTGACGATGCCGCCGCAGAATTTGCAATCGGGCGCCTCGCCATGTGCATCGAAATGCAGGCGGATATCGGCAATCTCGACCCGCGTGCTGCAGGTGAGGCACTTGGCGTAACGCGTGTTGCCGTGCAACTCGATCACCTTCTCGTCCGGCACGCCGCCCGCCTGATGCAAATTGTCGATGTTCTGGGTGATCACGGCGCCGACATGGCCGCGCCGCATCAGTTCGGCCACCGCCAGATGGCCGGCGTTCGGCTTTACGGCATTCCAGGTCTCTTCCATCTCGAAGCGGCGCTCCCATGACACGCGGCGCGCTTGCGCGTCGGCGACGTAATCCTGGAACTGCACCGGCATCATCCTGGTCCAGATGCCGCCGGGCGAGCGGAAATCGGGAATGCCGGATTCGGTGGAGATGCCCGCGCCGGTGAAAACCACGCCGCGGCGTGCTTCGCGCAGCATCTTTGTCAGTTCGTCGATATCGGGATCAGGCGAAAGATTGTGGTTCATATGGATGCTCGGGAAAGGGAATCTGGCACAGGGACCGGAATGCGCCAAGCGGAGCGAGGACGATGCACGTGCGTTGGACCAGATTTCTGTGACGATTATGCCCATCGGCAGTTTGGCTGTCGGGTGGCAGGAAAAGCCGCAAAAGGCCCTATCTTCATGGTGGGCAAATTGACACGGGCCTGGCGCAGGCTGGCGTTCGCGGATGCCCGCCGCTAGGCTGTCCCCATAACAAACCGCCAGGGGGAATTGCTCATGCGTCGTGTTTTAAGTGCTTTGACGGGTCTTTCGCTGCTGCTGGCGTCCAGCGCCAGTTTTGGCCAGCAGTCCGCCAATTCCAATGTCGCCGAGTTCAACGGCGCCAACATATCCCAGAAATTCCCTCCGCCGGTCGAGGCGCCCGACGGCATGGCCGTGAGTTCGCAACGCGACGCCTCCAAGGCCGGCGCGGAAATCCTGGCGGCGGGCGGCAACGCCATCGACGCGGCGGTGGCTGTCGGTTACGCGCTGGCGGTGGTGCATCCCTGCTGCGGCAATATCGGCGGCGGCGGCTTCGCCACCATCCATCTCGCCAACGGCAAAGACACGTTCATCAATTTCCGCGAAAAGGCCCCGGCGGCGGCTAAGTCCACCATGTATCAGGATGCCAAAGGTGACGTGATCCCCGGCCTCTCCATCCACGGCTATCTGGCCGTGGGCGTGCCTGGCACGGTGATGGGCATGGAGCGGATGCTCAAGGAATACGGCACCATGACCCGCGCCCAGGTGATGGCGCCGGCGATCAAGCTGGCCGACGAAGGTTATGTGCTGCAGGACGGCGATGCGAAGGGCTATGCCTATGCCGCCAAGGCGTTCGCCGCCCAGCCCAATGTCGCCGCCATCTTCCTCCACAACGGGCAGCAATGGAAAGCGGGCGAGCGGCTCACCCAGAAACAGCTTGCGGCGACCTTGAAGGAGATTTCTGCGCAAGGGCCCGACGTCTTCTACAAAGGCGATATCGCAAGCCGCGTGGTGGCCGCGTCGCAAGCCAATGGCGGCATCCTCACCATGAAGGACTTTGCCGACTATACCACCACGGAAAGCGCGCCGCTTTACTGCAACTATCGCGGCTATCGCATCATCTCCTCGCCGCCGCCTTCGTCTGGCGGCGCCTCGATGTGCGAAATCCTCAATATCCTGTCCGGCTATCCGATGAACAAGATGCCGGTCCATTCGGTCAAGAGCGTGCACTATATGGTGGAAGCGATGCGCCACGCCTATGTGGACCGCAACTTCTCGCTGGGCGATCCCGCTTTCGTGAAAAATCCCATCGCGTATCTTCTTTCGGCCAAGCATGCCGCCGATATCCGCGCGCATATCGATCCGGTCAAGGCAACACCGTCGGTGGACGTAAAGATCGGCGTCGAACCCCATGAAAGCACCGAGACCACGCATTATTCGGTGGTGGACAAGATGGGCAACGCCGTTTCGGTGACATACACCATCAATGGCGGGTTCGGCGCCCAGGTGATCGCCGGCGATACCGGCTTCTTCCTGAACGACGAGATGGACGATTTCACCGTCAAGCCCGGCGTGCCCAACCT
>DATKPL010000315.1:0-3480 GCA_035524155.1 Rhizomicrobium sp. | reverse complement strand
ACCGATTTCGGCACCCTGGGCCAGGTGCAAAATGTCGGTTCGCTGGGCCAGGTGCTTACCGGCCCCCGTGCCTGTACAGTCCAATCCTGCGTGGTGGACAATTTCGCCTTCCGCGCCTCCGCCGGCATCAGCCTGGGCTGGAGATCACCCTTTGGTCCGCTGCAAATCGATATCGGCCTGCCCTACGTCAAGACCTATTATGACAGGCCACAGATACTTCATTTCTCTGCTGGAACAGGATTCTGACGATGAAAAAGATCCTTCTCTCTCTCGCCCTTCTGGGTGCCGGCGTCGTACCGGCGCTGGCCGCCAATCCGCCGGCGCCCCAGCAGCCGCCCCAGCTCAAGATTCTCCTGATCGACCGCCAGGCCATCCTGCGCTTCTCCAAGGTGGGCCAGGACATCGCGCGCCAGATCGACGCCTATGGCAACCAGGCCAAGGCCGAGATCGCCGGACAACAGAGGGCGTTGCAGGCCGAAGCGCAGAAATTGCAGCAGGACGTCGCCATCCTTTCTCCCGACGCCAAGGCCAAGAAGGTCGCCGATTTCGACGCCAAGCAGAACGGCCTGCAGGCCGCCGCCCAGAAGAAAGAGCAGATGATCCAGGGCGGTTTCCTGAAAGCGCAGCAGACCGTTGCCCAGAAGCTTGAGCCGATCCTGCAGAGCATCATGCAGCAGCGGGGCGCCAATCTGATCCTGGACAAGCAGGCGGTGGTCTTTGCCTCGCCCCAGGCGGTGAGCGCGTTCGACATCACCATGCCGGCGATCGAACAGCTGAACCAGCAACTGCCCTCCCTGAAGGTGGAGATGGTGGCGCCGCCCGCCGGCGTTCCCGCACAGCCCGCTCCGAAGAAGAAATAAAAGACATCGGGGCCTGCCATGGCCGATCCTCGTTTCTATGACAATCGCGGCCCTTTCACGTTGGCCGAGATTTGCCAGCGTGCAGGTGCAGTGCTTCCGCCCGGCGCGGATGGCAGCATGGCGATCGAGGATCTGGCGGGGCTCGAAGGGGCGGGCGCCAAGCATCTGACATTCTATTCCGGCGGCCGCGAGCTTGCCGCCGCCTTCGCGCACAGCCAGGCCGGTGTTTGTCTGGTGCCCACCAAGAGCGCATCGGACGCCCCTTCATCTGGCATGATCCTGGTGCCGGTCAAATCGGTGCCTCATGCTTTCGCGGCGGTGGCGGCGATGTTCTATCCCGACGCCTCTCAATCCCGCTGGACACAGAAAGAATCGATCTCTTCCAGTGCGAAACTGGGCAAGGACGTGGAGATCGGCCCCGGCGCGGTGATCGGCGCCGGCGCAGAGATCGGCGATCGCGTGAAAATCGGCGCCAACGCCGTGATCGGTCCGGGCGTCGCCATCGGCCATGACAGCGAAATCGGCAACAACGTCTCGCTCAGTCACGCCTATGTCGGCGATCGGGTCACGATCCTGCCCAATGCGGCAATCGGCCAGCCGGGATTCGGTTTTGCCTCCTCCGCGGCAGGCCATGTGAAAATTCCCCAGCTCGGCCGGGTGATCATCCAGGACAATGCCGAGATCGGCGCCGCCACCACCATCGACCGCGGCGCCTTGGGCGACACCGTGATCGGCGAAGGGGCCAAGATCGATAATCTGGTCCAGATCGGCCACAATGTGCAGGTCGGCCGCCATGTCGTGCTGGTCTCGCAAGTCGGCATCGCGGGAAGTTCCACCATCGGTGATTTTGCGGTTCTGGGCGGGCAGGTGGGCATCGCCGACCATGTAACCATCGGCCCCGGCGCGCGGCTGGCGGCGCGTAGCGCCATGGTCTCTGGCCAGGTGATCGAAGGGGGCAAGGATTATGGCGGCGTCCCGGCAAAGCCTGTAAGAGAATGGCTGAGGGAGATGCATGCGGTGAGCCAATTGATCCGGCGCCGCAAACAGGATGCCGATGACTGATACTCAGGCTGGCGATACGCTCGATGTCCAGCAGATCAAGAAATTGCTGCCCCATCGCGCGCCCATGCTGATGGTCGAGCGGCTCACCGATATCGTGAAACTGGAAAGCGCCACCGGCTGGAAAGCCGTCAGCATCAATGAGCCTTTTTTCCAAGGCCATTTTCCCGATTACCCGGTGATGCCGGGCGTCCTGATCGTGGAAGCGATGGCTCAGACAGCCGGCGCCGTGGTGATGCACAGCCTGGGCGAGGAGCGCGAGAAACAGGTGGTCTATTTCATGACCATCGAAAAGGCCCGTTTCCGCAAGCCCGTGCATCCGGGCGACATGCTGCGGATGCCGGTCAAGGCGCTGAGGCGGCGCGGCCCGGTGTGGCGCTTTGAAGGCCAGGCTTTTGTCGGCGATACGCTCTGCGCCGAGGCCGAGTTCAGCGCCACGATCTTCGGCAAGGCGGAAAGCAATAATGACGATTCATCCGACAGCGCTGGTTGAAGACGGCGCGCGGCTGGGCGCTGGTGTCGAAATCGGCCCCTTCTGCATGGTGGGTTCGCACGTCACTTTGGGTGATGGCGTCAGGCTTCTTTCCCATGTGGTGATCAAAGGTGTTACCGAACTGGGTGCGCGTTCAGTGGTGCATCCGGGTGCTGTTCTGGGTGGCGAAGGCCAAATTCGCGGCAATGATTTTCCCGAGGGCAAACTCACCATCGGTTCCGATTGCGTGCTGCGCGAGCTGGTGACGATGAATTGCGGCAGCCGCAAGGACAAAGGCATCACCCGGGTGGGCGATCGCGGTTACTTCATGGCGGGCAGCCATGTCGGTCACGACTGCGTGGTGGGCGATGACGTCACGTTCGCCAATTCGGTGGCTCTGGGCGGTCATTCCCACATCGGCGATGGCGTGATTTTCGGCGGACTCTCGGCGGTCCAGCAATTCTGCCGGGTGGGCAAGGGCGCGATGGTGGGCGGCCTGACCGGCGTCAATCGCGATGTGATCCCCTATGCCATGGCATTCGGCGACCACGCCGAACTGGCGGGCCTCAATCTCATCGGCCTGAAGCGGCGCGGGCTTTCACGCGACACCATCAACGCCATGCGCGGCGCCTTCCGCCTGATTTTCTATGGCGGCGACGGCGACATCAAAAGCCGTGCTTTGGAAGCCAGGGCCGATTGGCCCGCTATCGCCGAGGTCGGGGAAGTGGTCGACTTTATCCTGGCGCCGGCCAAGCAAAAGCTATGCACCGCGCGCCGGCGCGGCGAGATGGAATGAAACCCCTCGGCATCATTGCCGGTGGCGGCGATCTGCCCCGCGCGGTGGCCGAAAGCGTCACAGAATCCGGTGGCGAGGTTTTTGTCGTGGGGTTGCGCGGCCTCTGCAGCGAGTGGGCCGGAAATTTCCCGCATGATTGGGTTTCCCTGGGCGAACCGGGCCGGGCGCTGAAAGCGCTTAAGACCGCGGACGCAGATCGTGTGCTGCTGGCGGGGCGCGTGGACCGCCCCAAATTCTCCGATCTCAAGCTCGACGCCAAAGGCGTGATGGTGATGCCCAAGGTGCTGGCCGCG
>DATKPL010000314.1:0-3008 GCA_035524155.1 Rhizomicrobium sp. | reverse complement strand
TGGGCACCAGCTTTCGCACCTTGGGCTTCATGGTGCCGGCGGCGGCGGGCGTGCAGGAAGCGGGTTATGTGCTGGTGGGCCTGGCGTTCGGGTTGCCGCCGGCGCAAGGCATCGCCTTTTCGCTGGCCAGGCGCGCGCGCGATTTCGCCATCGGCGTGCCGGGGCTGGTATTCTGGCAATTCCTGGAGGCGAAAGCCTTCCGCAAGCCTCTCAGTGCGACGCCACCTTGAGCGGCGCGGTCTGGGTCTTCAGCGCGTGGCGGGCGAAAATGCCGAAGCCCAGGATTCCCAGGTAACAGATGGCAGGCACCACCAGCGCCGCCTTCAATCCCATCAGGTCGGCGGCCCGGCCGGTGATCAAGGGCACGATGGCGCCGCCCACGATGGCGACACAGAGAAGTCCCGAGCCATCGGCGGCGCGCGCGCCCAATCCTTCCGAGGCCAGGGTGAAGATGGTGGGGAACATGATGGAGTTGAACAGGCCGATCGCCAGCAGCGACCAGCCCGACACGAAGCCCATGCTGTTGGCCGAGATCAGGATCAGCGCCACCACCATGGTCGCGTTGAAGGCCAGCGCCTTGCCGGGCGAAACCAGGCGCAGGACATAGGAGCCGATAAAACGGCCGACCAGCGCGCCGCCCCAATAATAAGGCACATGCTTGCCCGCATCCTCGGCCGCCAGACCGAGCGTGCCGGCCTGTTCCAGATAATTGACGATCAGCGAGCCGATCGCCACTTCCGCGCCCACATACAAAAAGATGCAGGCGGTGCCGAAAGCGAAGCGGGGACGTTTCAAGAGGTCGAAGGATTTCAGGATATCGGCATGTTGTGAAATCGTCTCGGCCAGCCGGTTCCGGCGCCGCCACACCAGCCAGGCGAGGGCGGCCAGCGCAACGGCCAGGCCCAGGTAGGTCTCGATCACTGCATGCGTGTCCTGGCGGCGAAACTGGGCCAGCGCCGCGCCGCTGAGCTTTGCGGGATCGACCGTCGCCAGCGAACCCAGGATCAGGATCGAACCGACATAGGGAAAGATGGTGGTGCCCAGCGAATTGAAGGCCTGCGCGAAGGTGAGGCGGCTATGGGCCGTTTCCGGCTTGCCGAGCAGCGAAATCAAGGGATTGGTCACCACCTGGATGATGGTGATGCCGGTCGCCAGCACGAACAGCGCCAGAAGGAAAATCTCGAACACGGCGGAAAGCGAAGCCGGCACGAACAGGATGCAGCCCGTCATCATGGTGAGAAGGCCCACCACGGCGGCGCGCATATAGCCCATGCGCTTGACGATGGCCGCGGCGGGGATAGAGACGATCAGATAGGCGGCGAAGAAGGACGACTGCACCAGCATCACCTGTGCATAGGAGAGGGTGAACAGCTCCTTGAGCTTGGGGATCAGGACGTCGTTGAGGCTGGTGATGCCGCCGAAAATGAAAAACAGCGCGAAGATGAAGAGGCGAAGATCGGGCGCGTCCTGGCCGGCTGCGGCCTTTTCCTGTTCGCCCGTCATATGCGCCCCCAGCGTCGGTCCAATCTGGTTCCTAGCCTAATTCGGGTGCCCCTCATAGATAAGGCACCATCAAGCGGAAAAGGGCGTCGCGCAGGCGGATGATCACCGGCTGGCGCATCAGGGCCTGATAGTCGAGTTTTTTGGCGCGGGCGATCTTGGCGTCGATGATCCCATCCAATTCGCCCGTGAAAGCCGGGTCATAGCATTCCAGGTCATATTCGAAATTCAGGCGGAAGCTCCGCGCATCCCAGTTGGACGAGCCGATCAGCGCCCATTCGCCGTCCACGGTGACGAGCTTGGAATGATCGAAGGGCGCCGGCGACAGATAGACATCGGCCCTGGTGTAGCGGAAGAAGCGCAGATGCGCCCTGACCGCCCAGTCGAAATAGATATGGTCGGAATATTCCGGGATCACGATCTCGACCGTGACGCCGCGCATCACCGCCTGGCCGATGGCGAATTCCAGCCGCTGGTCGGGCAGGAAATAAGGCGTGACGATCCGCACCCGGCTCTTGGCCAGGTTGAGCGCCGCGCCCAGCAGGATTTCGATCTTGTAGAGATCGGCATCGGGGCCCGAGCGCAGCCCGCGCGCCAACACCGCGCCGTCGGGCTTGAGATCGGGCCACCAGCAATCCTGGCCCAGCGTTTCCTCGGTGGTGAAGTTCCAGTCGCGGGCGAAGGCTTCCATCACCGAGCGCACGACCGGCCCTTCGACCCGGAAATGAATATCGTTCACGTAATGGCTGGGATGGCGCGACAGGCAATTCTCGTCGCCGATATTCATGCCGCCCATGAAGGCCAGTGCGCCGTCCGCGACCATCAGCTTGCGGTGGTTGCGCATGTTGAGGAAGGGCATGCGCCACGGCACCCAAGTGTGAAGAAAGCGCGCCACGGGCACGCCCGCGCGCTTCAGGCGATGAAAGATGGGCGAGAAAACGTAGCCCGTGCCCACGCTGTCCACCAGCACGCGCACCTGGACGCCGCGGGCGCGCGCCGCGCTCAGGGCGCCGGCAAATTCCTCGCCCGCCCTGTCGTCACGGAAGATATAGGAAGTGAGGGCGAGCGAATGTTTCGCGGCGCCGATCGCCGCCAGCATGGCGGGATAGGCCTCGTCGCCGCCCTGGAGGATGGAGATGTCGTTCCCCGCGGCCAGCGGCGCGCCGGTGACGCGGCGGCCCATTTCGGCCAGGGTCTGGATGTTGGCGGGGCCTTCCGGCGCGGCCGGGGCGCTGCGGGCCGCGGTTTCGCGATTATCCAGCCGGGCGAGCTTGAGCGCGCGCCGCGTCACCCGGTTGATGCCGAACATGTAATAAAGCAGCGAGCCCAGGATGGGCGCCAGCCAAACCGTGCCGATCCAGCCCAGGGCGCCGCGCACGTCGTTTTTCTTGAGCAGGACGTCGGCGGTGACCCACGCCGCCAGGATCAGGTGGATCGCGGCCAGGGCGAGGCCCGCCAGGGTCGAATTGGCGCCTATCCAGATGGGAAACATGTGATGCCCTGGGCCG
>DATKPL010000313.1:0-3671 GCA_035524155.1 Rhizomicrobium sp. | reverse complement strand
TTGCTCAAGGGCTGGCTTGCGGCCAAGTCCGGCGCTGTCATTGTGGTCGAGCCCAAGCCCTCGCCCGAACTGCGCGCACTCGCGAAGAAGAAAGTCATCACCTTGGTGGCCTCGCCGGCCGAGGTGAAAGCGAAAAAGATCGCCGTCTGCCTGGTGGCGCTGAAGCCGCAAATTCTCAAACACGAAGCGCCGCAACTGGCGCGCTTTGCGCAAAGCGGCGCGCTGATGATTTCGGTCGCGGCGGGCACTCATACCAAGCTCTTGTTCAAGGCCTGGGGAAAGAAAGCGCGCATCATCCGCGCCATGCCCAACACGCCGGGTGCCATCGGCCATGGCATCAGCGGCCTGTTTGCAGCACCTGGCACGACCAGAGCCGACCGAAATAATGCCGAAGCGTTGCTGTCCGCCTTGGGCCAGACCATCTGGGTGTCCAAGGAAGATTTGATCGACAGCGTCACCGCCGTGTCAGGCTCCGGTCCCGCCTACCTGTTCCTGATGGCGGAAGCGATGACAGAAGCGGGCGTCGCCGAGGGCCTGCCGCGCGATCAGGCCGAGAAGCTGGCCCGCGCCACGGTGGCGGGGGCAGGGGCGCTGTTGGCCAACGATTCATCGCCGGCCAGCGCGCTCCGCCAAGCCGTCACCAGCCCGCACGGCACCACCGAAGCCGCGCTGAAAGTCCTGATGGCGAAGAACGGGCTTACGCCCCTGATGAAACGCGCGATTCGCGCCGCCCGCAAAAGAGCGGAAGAACTCCGGCGCTAAAGGGGCAACCGGATCGTCGCCTTCAATCCGCCCATTGCGCTTTTTTCCAGTACGATATCGCCGCCATGCGCGCGGGCGATGTCGCGGGCGATCGCCAGGCCCAGGCCCGAACCGCCGATCTGCAGATTGCGGCCTTCGTCCAGGCGGTGAAAGGGCCGGAAGGCTTCTTCGCGGCGGCCTTCGGGAATGCCCGGCCCGTCATCTTCCACCGCGATTTCGGCATAACGGTCGTGGCGGCTTAAACTCACGGCCACGTGCCGCCCGGCCTTCAAGGCATTGTCCACCAGATTGGTGAGACAGCGGCGCAGTGCCGCCTTCTTTACCATCAGATGCATGCCATCCGGCGCCGTGACGCGGACATGGTCTTCGCCGGCGGCACGGGCCTTGGCGGCGGCAGCGGCGGTGTCGCGCACCAGCTCGCCCAGATCGGTATCCTCGGAGTCTTCGCCGCCTTCGCCCCGCGCAAAAGCCAGATAGTCATCCAGCATATGCTCCATCTCGGCGATATCGGCCTTGAGTGCCCGGATCTCGGCATCCTGATGCATCATCGCCAGCGCCAGCTTCATGCGGGTGAGCGGCGTTTTGAGATCGTGACTGACCCCCGCCAGCATCTCGGTGCGCTGATTCACATAGCGCTCGATGCGTTCACGCATGGTGATGAAGGCCTGCGCGGCGCGGCGCACTTCGGTCGCGCCATAAGGCTTGAAGTCGGCCACGGGGCGGCCCTTGCCGAACATCTCTGCGGCGCGCGCCAGCCGCTCGATCGGCCGGACCTGGTTGCGCAGGAAGAGGATCGCCACCGCCAGCAGGATCAGCGCCGCCCCGGCCATCCAGAGAATGAAAATGTCCGGCTGGGAGACGGTCACGCGATCGCGCGGCACCACGATCTCCAGCACGCCATCTTTCACGTCTACCTTGATGTCGAAATCGGCGCCCACCCGGCCGGTCTGGAAATGCCGTTTGGGACCCATGCTGGTGGCGAGAATGTCATCGAGCGCCAGATCGATGGTGCTGGTGGACGGCTTGAGCGGCGCGGCCAGCTTGTCGCCATCGTGAAAAGTGAGGCGATAGCGCAATTCGCGAGCCGAAAGCGCGCGCAACCCGTCGCGCTCCAAAGTGGGCGTGGAATCTTCCAAAGTCGCCAGGAAAGCCACGTCGGCGGCAACGTCACGCGCCATGCGGCGGGTGGTGGTGTCCAGATCGCGCTCGAAGAAGAAATAGGTGATCACGCCCAAGAGCAGCAACATGGGCGCGACAATGATGATCAGCGAACGGCCGAACAAACCGCGGGGCAGGAACTGCTTGATGAACCGCCCCGGTCTCATCAGCCGCGATCCGGCAAAAGCACGTATCCCACGCCGCGAACCGTCTGAAGGTAAAGCGGCAGCTTGGGATCTTCCTCGATCTTGCGGCGCAGCCGCGTTACCTGCACGTCGATGGAGCGTTCCAGCGCCACGCCCAGCCGCGCGCACAGATCGCTGCGCGAGAAAGGATGGCCGGCATTGGCGGCGAACAACTGCAGCAGGGCGCTTTCCGAACTGGTGAGCTTGACCGGCTTGCCGGCGCGGGTGAGACGCGACGCGGAGGGATCGTAAAGTGCCGTGCCCATCCTGACCGGACGGGTGGCGCTTTCCTGCACCGGCATGGCACGGCGCAGCAGCGCATTGATGCGCAGCAGAAGCTCGCGCGGCTCGAAGGGCTTGGGCAGATAATCATCCACGCCCAGTTCCAGCCCGGCGATGCGGTCGGCGGGATCACCCCGTGCGGTGAGCATCAGGATGGGAAGCTGCTGCGAACCGTGGCGCACGCTTTTCGCCAGTTCCAGCCCGGACTCTCCCGGCATCATCACATCCAGGATCAGGCAATCGAACGCCATGCTTTTCATCAAGGCGCGGGCGTCGGCGGCGTTGGCGGCGGCGCTGACACGGAACCCGTTGCTGGAAAGATAGCGGGTGAGCAACGCACGCAACCGCTCGTCATCATCCACCACCAGCAAATGCGGGTCGGACAATGAGGGTTTGCCTGGGCCAGGGCCAATAGATGTGCCGGTGGTCATGGCTGCTATTCCGGTTCGCCCGTCATAATCGCAGGGGCGGGTCTTGCGGTTTTTGCGTCCGCCATGCTGACATGCATAAAACCTGGGCTTAAGCCGGGCAAGTCCCTATAAGCCCTGCCAGAAAACAGGAAAATCGGCCCGGTTCGGGCCGGCAATCAGGACGACGAGCATGGCAGATGTGATCCCCTTCGACCAGCGCGATGGCAGCCTTTGGTACGACGGCAAAATCATGCCCTGGACCGAAGCCAAGACCCATGTCCTCACCCACGGCCTGCACTACGGCTCCAGCGTGTTCGAAGGCGAGCGCATCTATAACGGCACCATCTACAAGCTGAAGGAACATACGGCGCGCTTTTTCTTTTCCGCCGAAACGCTGGGGATGAAGATTCCCTTCACCCAGGATGAGATCAACGCCGCCTGCATCCAGGCCGCCGAGGTGCAGGGCATCAAGGATGGTTATATCCGTCCCGTCGCTTTCCGCGGCAGTGAGATGATGGCGGTGTCGGCGCAGAACACCAAGATCCATGTCGCCATCGCCTGCTGGCCCTGGCCGTCCTATTTCAGCCCGGAAGAGAAGCTCAAAGGCATCCGCCTGGATTTTGCCAAGTGGCGGCGTCCCGCGCCGGAAACCGAGCCGGTGCATGCCAAGGCGGCCGGTCTCTATATGATCTGCACACTCTCCAAGCACGAAGCGGAATCGAATGGTTACGCCGATGCGCTGATGCTCGATTATCGTGGCTATATTGCGGAAGCGACCGGCGCCAACGTCTTCTTTGTCAAGGACGGTGCCCTGCACACGCCGATTCCGGATTGTTTCCTCAACGGCATCACCCGCCAATCGGTGATCGCCATC
>DATKPL010000312.1:0-3086 GCA_035524155.1 Rhizomicrobium sp. | reverse complement strand
TCCGGGCGGCGCGTGTGCTGCGCGAGGGCCTCACTGATATCGCCTTGCAGGGCGAAGCTGCCGATGCCGCCAACGCGATCATCCAGAATATCGCGGCTGTCTCGCGTGTCTCGGACCGGCTGGAATTGCTGTTGGTGGATGAACCGCCCTATCTCGCGCGCGATGGCGGCTTCATCAAATCGAACGTCCATGCGCCGCTGGATGAATTGCGCACGCTTGCACATGAGTCCCGCCGCGTGATCGCGGGCCTGGAAAATCAATATCGCCAGACCGCGAACGTACCGCAGCTCAAGATCAAGCATAACGGCATCCTGGGCTACTTCATCGAAGTGTCGCAGCAGCATGGCGACCGGCTGATGGCGATGAAGGATCTGTTCCGCCATCGCCAGACCATGGCGGGCGCGGTGCGCTTCTCGACCGACGAGCTGGCCAATCTTGCCAGCCGCATTGCCGAAAGCGCGGGCGCGGCGCTGGATTTGGAGCGTGCGCTGTTCGACGAAATGACGGTGCTGGCGCTGGAACATGAAGCATCGCTGGGCGCCATTGCCGATTCGCTTTCCGTGTTCGATGTCTTGGTGGCGCTGGCGGAATTGGCGGTGGCGTCGCGTTATGTGCGCCCCAGCCTCGACAATGGCCTGGGCTTTCGCATTGGTCGCGGCCGCCATCCCGTGGTCGAAGCAGCACTTCGCGCCGACAATGCGCGCGGCTTCGTGCCCAATGATTGCGATTTGTCGCCCGGCAGCAAGGGCCGACTGTGGCTGGTCACCGGCCCCAACATGGCGGGCAAATCCACTTTCCTGCGCCAGAACGCGCTGATTGCCATCCTCGCCCAGATGGGAAGTTTCGTGCCCGCGGACACAGCCCATATCGGCATCATCGACAAGCTCTTTTCGCGCGTGGGCGCGGGCGACGATCTGGCGGCGGGCCGCTCCACCTTCATGGTCGAGATGGTCGAGACCGCCGCCATCCTCAATCAGGCGACGGCGAAATCGCTGGTGATATTGGATGAGATCGGGCGCGGCACCGCCACCTATGACGGTCTCGCCATCGCCTGGGCAGCGGCCGAGCATCTGCATGAGACCAACAAAAGCCGCGCGCTGTTCGCCACGCATTATCATGAGATGGTGGCGCTGTGCGAAAGGCTTCCCGCCATGACGTGCGTCACCATGAAGGTGAAGGAATGGAACGACACCATCGTCTTCCTGCATGAAGTGATGCCGGGCGCGGCCGACCGCTCCTATGGCATCCATGTCGCCAAGCTGGCGGGCCTGCCCCAGGCGGTGGTGGAACGCGCCGAGGACGTGCTGCGCGCCCTTGAGGAAGGCCGGGAAGGCCACCAACCCTTGGCCCGGATTGACGATTTGCCGCTGTTTGGCGCCAGCGCGCCGACACCCAAGACCAACGCGGTGGAGGAAGCATTGCGGTCCGTCGAGCCGGACGCGCTCTCACCCAAACAGGCGCTTGAGATCCTCTATGATCTGAAGCGAAAGCTGATTTAGATTATCTCCGATGGCCGAAGCCAAAGCCCGCGTCCGCAAATTCCTTGTGGTGGTGGACAAGACGCCCGAATGCCGGGTGGCGTTGCGTTATGCCGCGCGCCGCGCCCAGCACACCCAGGGACGGGTGACATTGTTGGCGATTGCCGCACCGCCGGACTTCCAGCAATGGCGGGGCGTCGAAGCGATCATGGAAGACGAGGCTTATGCCGAAGCGGAATCGCAGGTCCACGCGGCGGCCAAGACCGTCAATGAGTTGGCGGGCGTGATTCCCGAACTGGTGATCATGCAGGGCCGCAAGACCGATTGCGTGAGCCAGCTTCTGAAAGACGACAAGGACCTTTCCATCCTGATCCTTGCGGCGGGGACGGGAAAAGCCGGCCCAGGCCCCCTGGTCGCCATGTTTGCCACGGGTGCCCACCCCATCCCGGTCACCATCGTCCCCGGAACCCTGACAGACGCGTCGATTGACGCCATTGCGTAAGGACGGCGTCGAGCCGATATAAAAGCCATGGCAGGCAAAATCATCGTCGCTGTCGCGGTTCTATCGGTCGCCGTAGTGCTTTGCATGGGGCTTTACACCCTTTGGGTGGGCGGGACGGCCGCGCGCACCTGGTCCAACAAGCTGATGCGCATCCGCGTTCTGGCGCAGTTCATCGCTATTCTGATCATCATTGCGGTGGCTTATTTCAGCGGCAATTTGAACTTTTAGGCATCCGTTGCTTTGGCCAAGTTGAACCCGCCCGCCTTCGCTTATATGTAAGCCCGCCAAGCGGGCATTCGGCGCAATAAAGTTTCACAACTGGTCGAGATCATGAGCAAGACGCTGTACGACAAGATCTGGGATGCGCATCTGGTGGAAGAGAAGCCGGGCGAAGCGCCCATTCTCTACATCGACCGCCATCTCATCCATGAAGTAACCAGCCCCCAGGCGTTCGAAGGCCTGCGCGCCGCGGGCCGCAAGGTGCGCCGTCCCGATCTCACCTTGGCGGTGGCCGACCACAATGTCCCCACCAAGGACCGCGCCAGCGGCATCGCCGATCCGGAATCCCGTGAGCAGATCGAGACACTGGCCAGAAACGCCCGCGACTTCGGTGTCGAATATTTCGCCATGGACGATATCCGCCAGGGCATCGTTCACATCATCGGTCCCGAACAGGGCTGGACCTTGCCCGGCACCACCATCGTCTGCGGCGACAGCCACACGTCCACCCATGGCGCATTCGGTTCGCTGGCCTTCGGCATCGGCACCTCGGAAGTGGAACATGTGCTGGCGACACAAACGCTGCGGGCCCAGCGCTCCAAGAACATGCGCGTCACCGTCAACGGCAAGCTGCCGGAAGGCGTCACCGCCAAGGACATTGCGCTGGCCGTGATCGCCAAGATCGGCACTGCCGGCGGCACCGGCTATGTGATCGAATATGCCGGCGACGCGGTGAAGGGTCTTTCGATGGAAGGGCGCATGACGCTCTGCAATCTCACCATCGAAGGCGGCGCGCGCGCCGGCCTGATCGCGGTGGACGACACCACCATCAATTACATCAAGGGCCGCCCCCGCGCGCCCAAGGGCGGCGCGTTCGAAGTCGCGGC
>DATKPL010000311.1:0-3354 GCA_035524155.1 Rhizomicrobium sp. | reverse complement strand
ACATAATTGGCAGCCGGGTGGGCGGGATTGGAGAAATAGAAATTGCCCAGATCCTGGTTTGAGCGGGTGAAGGTGCTGGGCACATTGTCGATATAGCCGCCCTGCTTCTCGTCATAGATCACGGCGCGCACGGCCCATTTGCCGTCGAGGATCGGCACGTTGAGCATCAGATTGGCGGCGGAATTGTCCGCACCGCCCGAGGTGAAGCCGTAGCTGGCTTCCGCCTTGCCCTGGAAACTGTCGAGATTGGGCTTGTTGGTGATATAGCGCACCGCGCCGGCTTCGGCGCCGCCGCCGAACAGGGTGCCCTGTGGGCCTTCCAGCACTTCCACCCGGTTCATGTCCACCATGTAGATGTCGACATTGCGGGCCGGGAACTGCATGGACTGGTCGTCCAGATAGATCGCGACATTGGGAAAGTTGCCGATGGTGCCGCTGGACTGGTTGCCGCGGAAACCGTTCGACAGGCCGCGCATGGTGATTTCACCCTGGCCCGGGCCGTTATTGGCGAAATTGACGTTGGGCGTGTAGCGCAACAACTGGTCGAGTGTCTCCACATTCAGGTCTTCAAGGGCCTGGCCGGTGAAGGCCTGCACGGTATTGGGCACGGCCTGCACGGATTCGTCGCGCCGTTCGGCCGTGACGATCACCTGCTCGATGCCGCCGTTGTTGGGCGAAGTGGAATCGGCGTCCGCGGCGATGGCCGCGCCGGTGCTGCCGCTGATAATGGCGGCCACGGCACAAGAAAGCATGTATCTGGATTTCATGAAATGTCCCCCGACATAGGTTTGACGGCCGGAATGCGCGTTCTGCGCGGGCACGCCAAAGAGTCTCAACCAGCCGCAGGCAAAAGATGCGGCGAGGCCTTCTATGGGAGAGCCGGATGACGGTTCGGTGATGCAAAAATTTCAGGCTATTGAAGAGTTCCCAACGCTTTTCACATGATCGTGTGACGCGCTGCCGCTGCGTAAAGAACGAGATTCAAAGGTGATGCGCTAAGTCTTTGCTGCATCAATCAGCAGGCTGCGCAACAACGGCGTAAAATCTTCGAAGGCGCGATGAGAGAGATCTTCGCGCTTGCCCATGTCATCAAACCGTCTCAAGGCGACCGCGTCTCGCCAGTAACACATGCTTTCGAATGATTGCGCCTCTGCGGTATTGAAGGCGCCGCCTTGCAACGCGAGCGAATGCCGAGAGGCATGGCTTAAAGCCCGGAGATAGGTTTCTTCCTTGAAGCAGAGATAACGCTTGGCGGCGACATGCAACGCCACCGGCTGCCAGACCGCGTCCCCGAACAGACCAGCCAGCGCCCGGGCGCCCGTGTCTTGATGGCGGTGATCGACAGTGAACGCTGCCACTTCGTCTTCTTTCTCGAAGAGATGGCCGATATCGTGGAGCAGGCTGGCGGCGATGAGACTGGGCGCGCCGCCATTTGCCTCGGCCAGCGCGGCGCACTGCAGGGCGTGCTCCATCTGGGTCACGCCTTCGCCGTAGTTAAGCGCCCCGTGCGTGGCGTAAAGGTGCGCTATGTCCGTCAGGCTCGACAAGTGAATCATGGGATTTTTCCCGCGTAAGGCGGCGTTGGAAATAGAGGCTCGCGCCGGCGACCAGGGCCAGCCCGCCGATCGCGGCAACATAGGAGAGGGCGGTGAGGAACCTGACCCAGGAAATCTGCACGCCCACGAAATTGTAGAAGATCAGAAGCGCGACCGAGCTCATGTAGCCGGCGGCGTCCGCGACATAAATCAGGAATCCCGCCGTGCCGGTACGTCCGCTGGCGGCGATGAAGCGATCGAACAAAAGGGCGTTGAAGGGCGTATAGCCCAGATAAAGTCCCGCGCCCAAGGCAATCATCCAGGAGATCGGGCCGATCCAGTGCGCCTCGAAGGCCAGGGACGACAGTCCCGCCAGCGCCAGGCCCGCACCCACCATCACAAGATTGGCGAGGAAGGCGCGGCGGTTGTTGGAGATGAACATCAAAAGCGCCATCATCGCCAGGACGATCGCCGCGACCGGCAGCTCGGAAAGCGTGAAGATCTCCGCATCATTCTTGAAGCCCAGGCCGCCCCAGATTTCGACCGCGAAATTGTCGCGGAAATCGCGCAGCGCCGTCAGGCCCACATAGACCACGATCAAGGCGATCAGGCCGGGTGCAAAGGCGGCCAGCATGGCGCGGCGAGCCTGCGCGTCCATGGGTGCGCGCGCCACCCGCAGCCGCTCATCTTCCGCGTTGGGCGGCGGCATGACGGCAAGCCCCGCCACGCAGACCAGCAACAGCGGCGTGAAGAGAAGGCCCGTCACCGCCGGCATCCAGAACTCGTTCGCCCAGCCCCACAGCATCACGGCTTCGCCCACCGATTTCACCACGCCGGACGAGACGATGAAGCTGGCGCAAAGCATCGCCCCCAGGAGCTCGGTGAGGCGGCGTCCCTCCAGGAAGCCGAACACCAGACCCCAGATCATCCCCAGCGCCAGACCGTTGGCGAACAGGAAGATGATGTTCCAAGGCGCGGGAACCAGCGCGAACAAAACCAGCATGATCTCGGCGGCGCCGATCAAAACCAGGATGGCGACAGCGCGCCGCCGGGGCGGCATTTCCGAGATCACCTTGATCCCGGCCACTTTGGAAAGCGCATAGCCCAATACTTGCGCGATCACCAATGCGATCTTGTATTCCACCAGGACGGGCGCGACGGTGGCATAGCTTGCCACCGTGAACGGCTTGCGGAAGGCATACATGGCGAAATAGGCGCCGAACGCCATCAACCCGCCATAAAGCGCAAAGACCGGCGCGGGCGCGCGGGCCAGCCAGGACCGGAGGCGATCGGCGAATGCGCTCATGACGCTTCGATCCGCCGGGCAATGTCCTGCACCACGGGAAGAAGCCGGGAAATGTCCTCGATCACGAAATCGGCGCCCGCGTCCTTCAGCGCACGCTCGGACTTGGCCAGTCTTTGGCGCCGCTGATCGGGTGCCAGAGCGGCGAAGCTCTCCCAATCCAACCCCATCCCGTTGCCGGATGCCGCCAAGCCCACGGTCCAACAGCCCGCCAGCCTTCCTTCCTCGATGCCCACCGGCGCGTCGTCCACCTTGATGCAGGCACGTGCCGGCCACGCGTCCATCGCGATCAGGGCTTTCCATGTCATCAGGGGCGCGGGCCGCCCGCTGGGCGTCTCACCGGCGCAGACCATCACGTCGGGTTCGTAGCCTTGCGCGGTGGCCGAAACCAGAATCTCCGCCATCATCTCGCGGGTATAGCCGGTGCCCGAGCCGATCCTGACGCCCAATTCCCGCAGCTTGGCCACCGTATCCGCCGCGCCGGGAATCAGGCGCGAGGCTTTGGCCGCCGCCGCG
>DATKPL010000310.1:0-3806 GCA_035524155.1 Rhizomicrobium sp. | reverse complement strand
CCAGGAATTGGTGGAAGCGGGACCCTGGGTCTATGACGCCGCGGATGGCGCGGTGTCCGACAGCGGCCCGGTGCTCAGGCTGGGCGAAGGCGGCGTCTATACCAGCTGGTTCCAGTTCTCAAAAACCCGAAACGGCACCCTGCCCACCCATTTCGGCGAGCGCTATCAGAACGAATTGAAGGCCGCCGCCCGCATCACGCCTTTGCTCAATGCCAATGTCACGGGCATCCGGCTCAGCCATGATGGTGGCCAAGTCGATCATCTGGATGTCGCCACGCTTTCCGGCAATCGCCTGACGGTGAAGCCGCGCCATACCGTGCTGGCGGCGGGCGCGATCGAGAATGCGCGCATCCTTCTGGCTTCCAATGACGTGGCCAAAGCCGGCGTGGGCAACGGCAATGACCTGGTGGGGCGCTTCTTCGCCGATCATCCCATTCCCAGGAATGTCGCCACGCTGGTTTTGTTCGATGGCCGCTGCGCGCCCTTCTATGGCAATTTCCTCACCCTGGAGAATGGCGCGGTGATGCGCGCGGTGCTGTCACCCAAGGCGCAGTTCCTCAAAAGCCATGGCGTGGTGGGCTCGCTCACCACCATCGAGAATGACGTGAAGCTCGATCCCTTCGCCACCGCGGCGATCGAGACCACCGCCGAGGCGCTGGGCGTGGACGCGAGCCACGCGCGCGCCTTCTCGCTGGGCTGCGGCATGGAGCTTCTGCCCGATCCGGACCGGCGCGTGAGTTTGAGCGGCGAGCGTGACGCGTTGGGCATGCCGCGCGCCAATCTCAACATGACCATCACCGATGACGATTTCACCCGCTTCCGCCTCACCCTGGCCGAACTGGGCCGCCAGCTTCTGGCGGCCGGGACCGGCATGATCCGGCTGAGCTATGCGACCCGCGCCGAATGGCTGGCGGCGATGGATTGGGGCAATCATCATCTGGGCACCACCCGCATGCATGACGACCCCAAGCGCGGCGTGGTCGATGCCGACGGCAAGGTGCATGGCGTGGGCAATCTCTATGTCGCGGGCAGTTCGATCTTCCCCACCTATGGCTCGTCCAACCCCACCATGAATCTGGTGGCCCTTACCCTCCGGCTGGGCGATCATCTGAAAAAGGTGATGGCATGAGGCGGCGCGGCGTTCTGGGCGGCATGGTCACGGCGGCGATTGTGGCGGCCGGCGGCGCAGCATGGCGCTTTCATCTGTTCGGCCCGCATTACGCGCCCACGCCCTATGACGATCTTTTGAACCAGATCACCGACCGGGAGCCCGCGCGCATATTCGGTCGGGCGGCGCTCAAAACCATGCCGGGCAGCGACGCCGCCAGTCTGGCGCATGATCTACGCGGCAAAGGCACCTTGGCGGCGCAGGCAGCAAGCGAGCCGGCAAAGGCCCGCGTCACCGAAGTCTCAGGCTGGGTCGTGCCCGAAAGCGTCGCGCGCTACGCCGCCTTGGCGGCGGCTGTTTAATTCCCCCTCTGGCCTACGCACGCTCGAGAGCGTGCTACGGCCATCTCCCCCGCCAGCACGCTTCGCGTGCGCGGGGGCGACGGGCCTGAAGCGTGTCTGACACGTTCAAGCCGCAATTGCCCACGCCTTCTTCATGCCACAATCGGCCCTTGAACCGGAACGAAACAACACCATCTCTTGGTATGCGACACGGCGCTCGAAAGAGGCCGTGAGCAGAAGCCGCTCAGAAGGAGGGCTTGGAGATGACGACTCGTAACAGCTTTTTCAACAACCCATTCTTCCTGGGCTTCGAGCCCCTGGAGCGGCTTTTGGAGCGTGCCGCCAAGAGCGCCGGCGAAGGCTATCCGCCTTATAACATCGAAGAAACTTCCGATGGCGGCATCGCCATCACATTGGCGGTGGCGGGGTTCGGCAAAGACGATATCGGCGTCACGGTCGAAGACCGCGAGCTGGTGATCAAGGGCCGCCAGAATGAGGCGGAAGCGAAAACGTTCCTTCACCGGGGCATCGCCGCTAGACAATTTTTGCGGTCGTTCGTCCTCGCCGACGGCATCGAAGTCAAATCTGCCGCGTTGGAAAATGGATTGTTGAGGATCCTTTTGACGCGGCCCGAGAGCAAGCCCCAGGTGAGGGTCATCGAGATTAAGAGTGGAGGTCTATCATGAATGATATTTTCGAGAGCGAAACGACGAACGGCAACGGCCGCATCGCCTACATCAAGCCGACCGGCAGCGAGGAAGCCCATCGCCTGGGTTTGATTCCCGCCAACGTGGACCTGCCGAACGGCATGAAGCTCTATGTCCTCCATGCCGAAGACGGCAGCGTGCTGGGCTTTACCGACGCCTATGCCAGCGCCTATGGCGCGGCGGTGCAGAACGAGTTGACCCCGGTCAGCGTGCACTGAATTCCTTCTCCCAGACTGCAAAAAGCCAGGCGCGAAAGCGTCTGGCTTTTTTGTTTGCCTCTTTTGTCATGCCCGCGCCTCCCTCGCTTTCGTTCGAAGAGGGGCCAGCTTTTCTAAGCTCGCTTCCGCTCGTCAAGAAAAGCTAGGCCAACGCGGGCATCCAGCGTGTGACAAAAACCGGATTCCCGCTTGCGCGGGAATGACAGAGTAATTCAATCTGGGTCTCTCCGGGAGAACATCATGCGCGCGATCATCTTCAGTCTCAGCCTGTGTCTGCTCGCAGCGCCCTCATGGGCGCAGACTGAGCAGCCTGCGCCGCCGCCCGCCGACAGCGCCGCGCCTCCGCCGTCCAGCGACACCGCCGCCCCTGCACCGCCGCCCGGTGGCCAGACGGCGCCCGACCAGACCCAGGCCGCGCCTGCCCCTGCTCCGGTGACGTCGAACCCGCCCCCCTCCAATCCAACAATGACGGGGCCGAAGCTTCTGGTCTCGACCGCGATGGGCGATATCACCATCCAGCTTGACCGCGTGCGCGCGCCCAAAAGCGTGGCCGATGTGGAGCGCTATGTGCATGAGAAGCATTATGACGGCACGGTGGTTTATCGCGTGGTCAAGGGCTTCGTGGTCCAGATGGGCAGCTTCGGGGCCCATGGCAAAGGCCGCGGCGTCCATCCGGGCAAAGTGAAGCTGGAATCCGACAACGGCCTGCACAATCTCAGGGGTGCGGTGGCGTTGGCGCATGGCGACGATCCCGACAGCGCCACGGCGGATTTCTTCATCGACCTGGCCGACAATCCCGCGCTGGATAAAAGCGACTCGTCAGTCGGCTATGCCGTGTTCGGCCAGGTGGTGGACGGCATGGACGTGGTGGACAAAATCGCCCAAGTGCCGGTGGGCGATGACGGCCCGATGAAAGGCCAGGCGCCGGTCGATCCCATCCTGATCAAGAAAGTCTCGCTCATCGGCGAGCCGGCGGCAAAGGCGCCAGCGAAGAAGAAATAGGCCCGTTCAGGGATCGGGATTCACGGTCGAAACCGGCTTGCTTCCAATCAGCGTCCGCAATGCTTTCTCCAGTGTGGCGCGGTCCGGAAAAACGCAGGCATCGCTACCAACGGGATCAGCTCCCAGCTTCCGTGCGGTATCGCCATCGCAATTGGCACTAAGCTGTTCAGCCCCACCTGACTTGGTAAGGTGCGCGACGGCGAAATAGTGCTGCGGGTTGGCGACAGCGAGCGTACAGACCCCATCCTTACACTTCAAAATTTCCATTTCCGTTACGAGGTAATCCGGGGGCGCGGAGGGAAGCGGGAAGAAGCGCAGTCTGAACGCCGAAGTCGCCCCCATCGCCATGGTATAAACGCCATGATCCAGCTTCAGCACCGAATGGGTAACACCACCGTCCGATGCCGTAGTCGTCACCGGCCCGGACTTG
>DATKPL010000309.1:0-3380 GCA_035524155.1 Rhizomicrobium sp. | reverse complement strand
GCGGCCGCAGGACGCTCATGCCAGTGCGGTGGCTTGAGGCGCGCCACCCTGCCCCCTTCCTGGTCGATCAGCACAGGCGCGGTGGGGTCTTCGACGGTTTCGCGCAAGGCGCGCACCAGGCTTTTGACCTGGCCGGGATTGTCGATGTTGCGGGCGAAGAGGATGAAACCCCAGGGGCTGCAATCGCGGAAGAACGACTGCTCGTCAGGCGACAGAACGGGTCCGCCGCAGCCATAAATCGCACGTGAGCGCCGCATTATTTTCCTAAGAAACAGCCGCCGCCGTCCGCCTTGAGGCGATCGCACAAGGCCGACGCGACATCCTTGCTGGCGAATCCGGCGATCCGAAGGCGATACCAGGTGCCTTTTTCGCCCAGATCGGCCTCAGCCACATTCGGCGAATAGCCCGCCAGCAATGCGGCATGTTTGCCCTGATACACTTTCCAGGCCGCGTCCGCCTCGGCCTGCGACTTGTAGGCGCCGATTTGCAGGACGTAGGCGCCGGACGCGCTTGGTGCTTGCGCCACCGATGTTGGAGCAGTCGGCGCGGGTTTCGCGGCGGACGGCGCATTGGCGGCAAGTTGCTTGGGCGGCGCGGTGGCGGGCGCCATCGGGGCTGAGGGTTGAGCCGCTGCTTTCGGCTGAGGCGCAACCGTCTTCGCAGCGGGAGTCGGTTTGGGCGCTGCTTCCGCCCCCTTTACGGGTGGCGTAACGGGTTTGGCGGGCGGCGCTTCGACTTTCGCGGCAGGAGCGGGCTTGGCCTCGGCCGGTGTTTTCGGTGAGACATCCTGGGCCGTTTCCTCGTCCGGCGGCGCGGGCTGCTCGTAAATCTTAAAGCCCTTGTAGGGCGTGGACGCGCCACCCGGATTGGCGGGCGCAACGCGCGCGGGCCCGGCTTCCGCGGTCACCACGGGAATTTCGCTTCGGCCGCGCGCCACGCCTTCGCTGTAGGCCAGCCAGACAAAACCGGCGAACATCGCCAAGACCAGAAGCGCCAGCACGATCAGAAGCGGAAGGCGCGAACCTTCGACATCTTCTTCCTCTTCCGAGCCGTCAAAGACCCGGACATCGTCGCCGGGTTCGTAGAGGCCGCGCTCAATCTGGGGCATGGGGCTGGTCCCGAATCTCGGGAACACTCTATCACCCAGCAAGATACGAATCATCTGGCGGATGGTGCGTCTTGGTCGTGAATCTCTTCCCCCGCATGGCAAAGCCATTGGCGGGGGAAGATGTCCGCCTGCGGGCTTGCCCGCGTTGGCGGACAGATGGGGGCAAACAAAAACGCGGAGGCAAGGAACCTACTTAGATAAAATCCTCCGGTATTCATCCAACGCATAATTATCCGTCATGCCTGCGATGTAATCGCGCACGACCCGCCTTGTGGATGAATCCCCGCTTTGTCCGCATTGCGCCATCCAGTCGGGCGGCAGCAATTTCGGATTCGCCGCCAGCGCCTTGAACAAGCCGGTCACAACATCCTTGGCTTCCGCCATCGGACCCATCACGCGGGGATGGCGGTACATGCGCTCGTACAGAAAGTGCTTGAGTGCCTGCACTTCGTGCAGCATGCCGGTCGAGAAGCCCGCAAGCGCGCCGGCATGATGGCGAACCGCCGCCGCGGAACCGGGTTTCACCTGCCCCAATCTTTTTCCGGTTTCGGCGCGGACATCGTCGGTAAGCGCGCTCATCAGTGTACGGATCAATTCGCCGATGAAGCGCGACAGTTCCAATTCGCCATAACGCGCCTTGACCGCCTCGGCATGGGCACCCGCCAAGGGCGCCTCGATCAGGTCAGAAACCTCGAACAGGCCTGCACGCAAGCCATCGTCGATATCGTGATTGATGTAGGCGATGTCGTCGGCCAGGGCGGCGATCTGCGCTTCCAGCCCCGGCCAATTCTGCAGATCCAGCGGCCAGCGCTGATCGAACCCGGCGATGGGCGCGGGCACAATGCCTGTGACGGGGCCGTTGTGCTTTACTAAGCCCTCAAGGGTTTCCCAGGTAAGATTCAAACCGTCGAAATCAGCGTAGCGGTGCTCCAGTTTCGTGACCAGACGCAGCGCATGGGCATTATGGTCGAAGCCGCCGATATCCTGGGTCACGGCATTGAGCGCATCTTCGCCGGAATGGCCGAACGGCGTGTGGCCAAGGTCATGCGCCAACGCCACCGTCTCGGCCAAATCCTCGTCTACGGCGAAGCTGCGCGCCAGGCTGCGCGCCAGTTGCGCCACTTCGATCGAGTGGGTGAGCCGGGTGCGGTAATAATCCCCCTCGTGCTGCACAAAGACCTGGGTCTTGTGCTTCAGCCGGCGAAAGGCAGAGGAATGGATGATGCGGTCGCGGTCGCGGCTGTAACAGGTGCGGGTGGCGCTTTCGGTCTCGGGATAGAACCGGCCCCGGCTGTCCGCCGGCCGGGTCGCAAAGGGCGCCAGCGGCATGGGCGGCGCAAAAACCGGGCCCAAAAGATGGCCAGGCGGAGGCGGGTGCGGCGCGGAAATCTGGCCCTTTGAAGATGACATGGTGAGGCTTACATAAGGCGTGCGATACTGGATGCCTAGAGTTCCCCGATGACCGAAAGCTTCCCATGACTTTGGCCGTCACCGTTTCCCCCCGCGCCGCCAAGCGCATCGCCACCATCCTCTCCGGCGAGGGCCAGGGTGCGATGCTGCGGCTGGCCGTGACCGGAGGCGGCTGCTCCGGCTTCCAGTATAATTTCGCCCTGGACGAGACCCGGATGGACGACGACCTGTTCATCGAGGAAGGCGGCGCCAAGATCCTGATCGATCCCGTGTCGCTGGATTTCCTGGCCGGCGCGGAGATCGATTTCACCGATGACCTGATCGGCCAGGCCTTCAAGGTCAACAACCCAAACGCGACATCGTCCTGCGGCTGCGGCACCAGCTTTTCGGTGTGAGATGTGCGGCCAAGCGCTTTTTCGCGGTTTGGCCTTTTTCCTCCTGATGACAATTCCCGCAATGGCCGCGCCCGTGGAAAAGAACCTCACGCTCGACAGCGGCACCGGCACCCTGGCGGGCACCCTGCTCGGGCCGGACAATGCCAGGGCCGCGATCGTGATGCTGGCAGGCTCCGGCCCCACCGACCGCGACGGCAATTCTGTGTTGGGCATTCGCGCGGCCCCCTACCGCCTTTTGGCGGAAGGCCTGGCGGCGCGCGGCGTCGCCACCCTGCGGGTCGACAAACGCGGCCTTGGCGGAAGCGCCGGGGCCCTGAAAGCGGTGACCGATCTTCGCATCGGCACCTATGCGGATGACGCGAAGCTCTGGGCGGCCGAGTTGCGCCAACAAACCGGCCGACGCTGTGTCTGGATTCTGGGGCACAGCGAAGGCGCGCTGATCGCGGAGCTTGCCGCGCAAGACGGGG
>DATKPL010000308.1:0-4321 GCA_035524155.1 Rhizomicrobium sp. | reverse complement strand
ATGGCGGCGCGGTAGGCGGCGTTGTTGCCTTTCTCGGTCGCCTGTGCCGTCGCCATCAGATTTTGCGCCGCCTGGTTGAGCAGATCGATACGCAAGGTCACGCCCAGTGCGCGCGCCAGGGCATAATTGTCCTCGCCACCGGGGTTTCCCGTGCCCGAAAGGCTGCAATATTTGTAATTGTTGGTCTTGGTGCAAAGAGGCGAGCCGGTTCCCGTGGGAATATAGTGGCTCTCGCCCGACGGATTGGATTCATGGCAGCCGAAGGCGCAGCCGCAGCTTGATCCGCCATAGGGCGCGCTGTCGCACTGACCCTGGGTATTGTTGATCATGGTAGTGATGCCGGCGGACGTCGCGGCGATTGCCATCGAGGGCGAATCATCCAGCAGCAGATAGAAATCGATATTGGGCGGAAGGCCGCCGGTGGCTGTGGAGCTGCCTTTCAGCGTGATGGTGTTCATCCCCAGGATCGAGGCGAAGAAGGTGTTGTAAGGCACGCTATAGCTCACCACCGCTGTGCGCACATTGCCCGCCGTGGTGCTGACCGTCGCGGTCACGTCGGAAGTGTCGTAGGTGATTTGCGACAGCGCGCCGGCCTGGGCATTGAAGGAGTTCTGCGCCGCCGTCTGCGCCTGGGAATTGTTCTCGGTCATCATGGTGGGGGTCACCGCTGACAACGCGGCGGCGTCGGCATAGCCTTCGAGCTGGGCCTGGCGGTCCGCCGCCATGCCGTAATCGACACCCGCCCCGATCAACAAGGTCATGGGGACGATGGCAAGCGCGGTAATGATCGCCACATTGCCTTCTCGGCTGCGCACAAAATGCTTGAGGAGCGACCGCATGGACAAACCCGGTTGGATCGGTTCACCACGCTAGGGATCGCGCGTAAAAGCGGGCTTAAAGAAACCGCGACATTATCCGCTAAATCAAAGACATAAGCGCGCAATCGGCAGCGCCATCACGGAAACGCCATAAAGCGCAAGGTTCCGGTCCGGATCGGCGATGGCTGATGGAAATTTAACCATCGCACCCCGCGCCGCACGGGTCGGATATACAAATCATCAATTCTGCGGGAAGTGCGTTGCCAAAGTTCCGCATCGCCCTTCAATTTGCCGTCGAACCAATCAGGTGAAGGGGCCCTCATGACACGCCGCGGACAATTCCTGCTGACAGCATCCTTATTGCTCGCATCCGCATTCGCGGCGGGTGCTGCCCCCGACGCGTCCAGCTACCATCTAGGCAAGACCGTCGCCCTCGGTTCGCCCGAGCGTTGGGACTATGTGATCTATGACAAGGGCCGCGTTTTCGTTGCCCATGGCGACAAGGTGGCCGTGGTGGATCCCAAGACGGGCACGCTGCTGGGCCAGGTCGAAGGCATTCCTGGCGGAACGCATGGCACTGTCACGGCAGACGGCAAGGGTTATACCGACGACGGCGAAGCCGGCCAGGTGGTGGTCTTCGATCCCAGGACGTTCAAGGTGATCAAGCGCATCAAGGCGCAGGATGACGCGGATGGCATCGCCCTGGATCCCACCAGCGGCCATATCTTCGTGATCGAGGGCGATTCCAAGTCCATCACCGTGATCGACCCCAAGAATGATCAGGTGGTTGCCACCATCCAAACCGGCGAAGGGTTGGAAGCGGCAGTCGCCGGCGGTAACGGCAAACTCTATGTCAACGGATCGGAAAAGAAGGAGATGATCCGGATCGACACCGCCTCCAACAAGGTAGATGCGCGCTGGCCGATCCCCGATTGCACCAGCCCGCACGGCCTGGCGATCGATACCGATACCCACCGGCTGTTCGTGAGTTGCGTCAACAAGGTGATGACCATCGTCAATTCCGACAACGGCGCGGTGGTCGCTTCCGTGCCCATCGGCCAGGGCACCGACAGCGCGGCCTTCGATCCCAAGCGCAAGCTGGCCTTCAGCTCCAACGGCGTGGACGGCACCATCAGCGTGATCCGCGAAGTCAATCCGCAGACTTTCGTGCCCGCGGGCGAGATCAAGACCAAAGTGACGGGCCGGACCATGGATATCGATCCGGAGACCGGGCAATTGTTCGTCGCCGCGGCGGATATCGATCCCAATGCCCCGGTGCCGCCGGGAAAGAATGGCCGGCCGGGACGGCCCAAGCCGCTGCCCGGCACGCTGAAATTGATGATTTTCGATCCGGCGCAATAGCCCTGCGCACCCTGCATAAGCGGCCCCGGCCAGAAACAAGCCGGGGCCGTTTTATTTTTTTGCGCCCGCCCGAATAGCTCCCATACTGCGCCCAAGATTGCGCCTGAAGCCTTGCGAAGGCGCGCATGCAAATATGGGAGGAATTTCATGACCGACAGCGATTATCACCGCCTTCGGATCGCCAACCGCACCCTTCATCCCGAGACCTTGATGATGGGCTATGGCTATGCGCCAAGCCTGTCGCAAGGCGCGCTGAAGCCGCCGATTTTCCAGACGTCTACTTATGTCTTCGAGAACGCACAGCAGGGTAAGGACTTCTTCGATCTCACGTCCGGCCGCCGGCAATTGCGCCCGGGCGAGAATGCCGGGCTGGTCTATTCCCGCTTCAATCATCCCAACATGGAGATCCTGGAAGACCGGCTGGCGATCTGGGACCAGGCCGAGCGCTCCGCCGTTTTTTCCAGCGGCATGGCCGCGATCTCGACCACCTGCCTGGCGCTTTTGCGGCCCGGCGACACGGTGCTCCATAGCCGCCCGCTTTATGGCGGCAGCGAAACCTTGCTCAAGAACCAGATGGGCGCGTTCGGCATTACGCCCTTCGGTTTCACCAACGGCATCGACATCGCGCAGATGCGCGCCGCCGCAAAGGCAGCCGAGGCCAAAGGCCGCGTGGCGATGATTTTGGTGGAAACCCCGGCCAATCCCACCAACGGCCTGGTGGACTTGTCGGCCTGCGCCACGATCGCCGACGAGTTGGGCAAGACACAGAAATACCGGCCGCCCGTGGTGGTGGACAATACGATGCTGGGGCCTCTGTTTCAGACCCCGCTCAAGCATGGTGCCGACCTCACGCTGCTGTCGCTTACCAAATATGTGGGCGGCCACAGCGACCTGGTGGGCGGCTCGGTCAGCGGCTCGGCCGAGCGCATCCGTCAGATCAAAAGCTGGCGCGGCGCCTTGGGCACGCAGCTTGACCCCAATTCCTGCTGGATGCTGATGCGGTCCTTGGAGACGCTGGACGTGCGGGTGCGCCGCTCGAACGAGAATGGCCGCGCCGTCGCGCGCTATCTCGCCGGCCATCCCAAGGTGGCGAAGGTGCATTATCTGGGCGACCTGAAAGCGGACGATCCGCGCAAGCCGGTGTTCGAGCGCCAATGCACCGCTCCCGGTTCGACCTTTTCCTTCGACATCAAGGGGGGCGAGGCGGAAGCCTTCCGCTTGCTGGACAATCTCCAGATCATCCATCTCGCGGTGAGCCTGGGCGGCACGGAAACACTGATTTCGCATCCCGCCTCGATGACTCATTCGGGCGTCGCCCGCGACCTGCGCGAAGAAATCGGCTTGACCGATGCGCTGATCCGCATCTCGGTGGGAATCGAAAATGAGGAGGACCTGATCAGCGACCTGGCGCAGGCCTTCGATTCTGTATGAGGTGAATTCTCTGTTGAACATCATTTCGCCATGATTGCGGAACTTTTGTTCCTCGATAATGGCGGAGATTTATAAGCTGCCTGTAAGCTTACTTTTGTAAGATGGCGCGCAATTCGCAGCGGAAGTGGGCCGGTCCCACGTTGAAGCTTCATGCGTCTGTTCCGCCCGGCCTGTTTCACTGCCGTTTTGCTGCTGACGGCCTGTGCGCCCGGCCGGTATGCACCGCCCATGCCGGCGCCGCCGCCACAGTTCCACGCGGTCACGGAGTCATCCGCCGCGCTCGACACGTCGCCCACCGACATCGCAGTTCTCAACCGGTTGAGTTGGGGCGCGGAAACCTCCGATGCCCAGCTTCTCAAGCGCGAAGGGCTGGTGACCTGGCTGAACCGGCAACTCAATCCTGGCCCCAACGACGGCCTGCCTGGCGACGCGCAGGCCCAGATCGCGGCGATGGAGATCAGCCGGAAGAACCTGGTGCAGATCAATGACGAAATCCGCGAGATGCGCCAGGCGGCGCAGACCGAGAAAGGCACGCCGGACTATGATGCCGCACAAAAGGCTTATCAGCAGAAATTGAACAATCTGGCGCGCGAAGCGGCCACGCGAGCTCTGTTGCGCGACCTCTATTCCCAGAATCAGCTCAAGGAACAGCTCACCTGGTTCTGGATGAACCACTTCAATGTGAGCCAGAACAAGAACGACATCCGCGC
>DATKPL010000307.1:0-8614 GCA_035524155.1 Rhizomicrobium sp. | reverse complement strand
TCTTCCTGTCGGTGGGACTGCTGATCGATCTTCATTATCTGATTGCGCAGGCCTGGGTGATCCTGGCCGCGCTGGTGGTGGTGACAGGCGGCAAGACCTTCCTCAACTGGCTGCTCCTGATGCTGGCGGGCGAGAGCTTCGGCACCGCGGTGGAAGCTTCCCTGTTTCTTTCACCGGTTGGGGAATTCTCCTTCGTGATCGCCAGCGCCGGTCTCACCGTGGGCGTGCTCACCGATGCCGGCCACAAGCTTGCCATCGCCGTGATCGCCATGTCGCTTCTGGTAAGCCCGGTCTGGTTCCTGTGCGCGCGCCTCTTCCATGCCATCGTCCAAAACCAGGCCACGCGGATGACGGGGCTTGATCTCAGAAATTTCCGGCTATGGCGGACGGCTCTGGTGCCTCTTCCAGTCCCGCCGGGTCCTGGTGAATGATCACTTCCGCCTTGTCGAAGGCGGCGCAGATTTCATGCTCCACCTCGTCGCTGACCGCGTGCGCTTCGGCCAGTTTCATGTCGGGATCGAGTTCGATATGGACCTGGATGAAGGTATAAAGACCGGCCGTGCGGGTCTTGAGTTCGTGCAGGCTTTTCACCTGGGGATGGGCGCGCACGATGGCGATGATTTTCTCGCGGTCGGCATCCGGCAACTCATGGTCCATCAACTGGTCCAGGCATTTGCGGAACACCAGCCACGCGCTTCCCACCAGCACCGCCGCCACGAACAGCGCGATGATGGGATCGGCGGCCTGCCAGCCCAGCACCGTCGCCAGCAGAATGGCGATCACCACGCCGATATTGGTGGCGAGATCGCCCAGATAATGGGTCTGATCCGCCGACACCGCGAGCGATCCGGTGCGCCTGATTACGCTGCGCTCATAGAGGACCAGCCCGATCGCCATCGCGATCGAGATCAGCATCACCAGAAGCGCTTGCAGGCCATGATCGATGGGCTGGGGAGTGATCAGGCGCTGCACCGCCTGGATCACGAGGAACATCGCCGAGGCGGTGATGAAGGCGCCCTGGGCAAGGCCCGCCAGAGGCTCGGCCTTGCCGTGGCCGAAGCGATGTTCCTTGTCGGCAGGCGCCAGCGATTCATGGATGGCAAAAAGATTGAGTCCCGCCGTGAAAAGGTCCAACGCCGAATCCGCCAGGCTCGCCAGCATCGCCACCGAATGCGAGGCGAAATAGGCGAAAGTCTTGATCGCCACCAGGAACAGCGAGACGCTCACCGAGGCCTTCGCCGCCCGGCGCATATACCGGCCCTGCTCGGTCAGATCATTCACGGATTGAGCTCACTCACGGAAAAAGCCGCTCGGTGCGCCAGGGAGAGGAATCGTTGCGGCGATAGACCAGCCGGTCATGCAACCGGAAGGGACGGTCGCGCCAGAATTCGATTTCGAACGGCTTGAGACGAAAGCCCGTCCAGTAATCCGGACGCGGCACCTTGGAGAGCGCGTATTTGGCGGCGTATCTGGCAATCTCTTTTTCGAACGCCCAGCGCCCTTCCATGGGCCGTGACTGCGCCGACGCCCAGGCGCCGATCTGGCTGTCCTTGGCGCGTGTGGCGAAATAAGTATCCGCTTCGGCGCCGCTCACCTCGCTGATCGTGCCTCTCACCCGCACCGCGCGACGAAGGCTCTTCCAATGGAAATTGAGCGCGGCATGCGCGTGGGCCGCAAGCTCCGCACCCTTGGCGCTGTCACGATTGGTATAAAAAACGAAGCCGTCCTGGCTGACGCCCTTGAGCAGCACCATGCGCACATTGGGCCGGCCCTGCGCGTCCACCGTCGCCAGCGCCATGGCGGTGGGATCGTTGGGTTCGACGCCTTCGGCCTCTTTCAGCCATGCCTGGAACAAATCGATGGGATCACGCTCTGGCGCGATGCCGCCATCATCCAAAGGTCCGCCGATTTCGCTCATGACCCTCTGGCTAGCATCCCGGGCCCGGCCAAGCTAGCCTCGGAATCGAAAGGACGCCATGCGCAAATTTTATCCGATCATTGCGTTTCTTGGCGCACTCGCGGCGGCGGGCTGCGCCACCGAGACTGGCGCCAGCATTAAAAACACGTTCGATTCCGGGGTCGCCGCGTACGACGCCCACGACTATGCCAAAGCCTATCAAATCTGGTCATCCATCGACGACCAGGACATTGCCGCCATGCGCAATGTCGCGATGATGCGCCGCCAGGGCTTGGGTACGCCCAAGGATCCCAAGGGCGCGGAAGACATGTACCAGCGCGCCGCCGAAGCCGGCCTCCCGACCGCCCAGGCCGACCTTGCCGACATGCTGATCAAGGGTGAAGCGGGCCCACCCGATCCCCAGCGCGCCCTGCCGCTTCTGGCCGCGGCCGCCGCCGCCAACCATCCCGTCGCGGAATATGAGCTGGGCCAATTCTACGAGACGGGCGAACTTGTCCCCAAGGATCTGATGGTGGCGCGGCATCTTTATGCCGAAGCGGCCAGCCATGGCATGAAGGAAGCCCAGGCCCGGCTTGACCAGCTGGGGCCACCCTAGAACAAGCCGCAAAGCCCCTTATATTGGGTGGCGAATCCCGAGCCAAAGTTGATGCGCGATCCTTATCAAGTCCTGGGCGTCTCCAAGACCGCCAGCGAAGCCGAAATCAAAAAGGCGTTCCGCAGCCTCGCCAAAAAACATCATCCCGACACGCATCCGGGTGATGAATCGGCGAAAAAGCGATTCCAGGAAATCTCGGCGGCCTACGACATTGTCGGCGACAAGGACAAGCGTGCCAAATTCGATGCCGGCGAAATCGATGCCGGCGGCAATCCCCGCGGTTTCGATCCCCGCGCCGGAGGCTTCCAAGGCAATCCCTTCGGCTTTGGTGGCGCGGGCGGTCCAGGCAATGCCGACCGCGAATTCCATTTCAGCTGGAACGATCAGCAAGGCGGCGGCGACCAGGGCTTCTCTGCGGAAGATATCTTTGCGGAATTTCTGGGCGGCCGCGGCGGCCGCGGGCGCGCCACCCGTCCCGCACGGGGCGAGGATTTCGCCGTCGCCATCACCGCCAGCTTCGCCGAAAGCGTGGTCGGCGGCACGCGCCGCATCGTGCTCACCAATGGCGAACAGATCGACGTGAAGATTCCGCCCGGCCTGAAGGACGGACAACAGATTCGCGTCAAGGGCCGCGGCGGCGCGGGCCGCAATGGCGGACCCAATGGCGACGTGCTGATCCAGGTGACGGTCGCCCCCCACCCCTATCTCACCCGCGACGGCAACGATCTGCGGATGGACCTGCCCGTCACGCTGAAGGAGGCGGTACTGGGCGCCAAAGTGCCTGTGCCTACCCTGAGCGGCACGGTCAATCTTTCCATTCCGGCCAACTCCAATTCGGGTGCGGTGCTGAGGCTCAAGGGCAAGGGTGTTCCCGCCCATGGCGGCGAGGCGGTGGGCGATCTCTATGTGCGTCTGGTTGTGGCCCTGCCCGGCCGGCCGGACGCCCAGCTCAAGAGCTTTGTCGAGGGCTGGCAGTCGGATTTCGATCCTCGCGCCCATATGAAATAACCCCTCCGCGCAGCGGCCAGCTGTGGGTCAAGCTATTTCACGGGCTGGCGAATTTGGCCTAAAAGGCTAGACTCAGCCGAGCGCGAACCGGGAGTTTTCATGACATTCGACGGCCTGATGAAGGGCAAAAAAGGCCTGATCATGGGGGTCGCCAACGACCGCTCCATCGCCTGGGGCGTGGCAAAGGCGCTGCATGGCGCAGGTGCCGAACTGGCTTTCACCTATCAGGGCGATGTCTTCAAAAAGCGGGTCGCGCCCCTGGTCGAAACCGTCAAACCCAAGGCGCTGATCGATTGCGACGTCTCGGACCAGGCATCGATCGATTCCGCTTTTGCCGAATTGCGCAGGCACTGGGACAATCTGGATTTCCTGGTGCATGCGATCGGCTTCTCCGACAAGGAGCAGCTCAAGGGCCGCTATGTCGATACCACGCCCGAGAATTTCCGCATGACCATGGACATCTCCTGCTATTCGTTCACCGCCGTGGCGCAGCGCGCCGAGAAAATGATGAACAATGGCGGAAGCCTCGTCACTCTCACTTATTACGGCAGCGAGAAAGTGATGCCGCACTACAATGTGATGGGCGTGGCCAAGGCGGCGCTGGAAGCAAGCGTCCGCTACATGGCCGAGGATCTGGGCAAGCGCGCCATCCGCGTCAACGCTATTTCAGCCGGTCCGATCAAGACCCTGGCGGCCAGCGGCATCGGCGATTTCCGTTATATCCTGAAATGGAGCGAATATAATTCGCCGCTCCGCCGCAATGTCCGCCAAGACGAAGTGGGCAATGCCGCCCTGTTTTTGCTTTCCGACCTGGGAAGCGCGGTGACGGGCGAGAATCTTCACGTCGATGGCGGCTATCACATCGTCGGCATGAAGGCCGAAGACGCGCCCGACATCGCCGTAGGCAAGCAGGAATAATCTCGCGGGAACGGATGCCGGAACGATTGCGCCTCAAGCCGGGCATTACGCTTTATTTCGCCCGTCACGGCGAAACCGAGGCCAATGTGCGAAGGCTGTTTTCGGGGCGCAAGAACACGCCTCTGACCGAACGAGGCCGTGAGCAGGCCAAAGCGATCGGCTTGGCGCTCAAGAATGAACTGGGCATGGCGCCAAAGCTTGCCTTCGTCTCAAGCCCGCTGGAGCGCGCACGCATCACCATGGAAATCGCGCGCGAGACCTTGGGTCTGCCACGAGAGGGCTACACCACCGATGCGCGCATCGAGGAAATCAATCTGGGCGAATGGGACCAGCTGACCACGGAGGAAGCCCGCGCCCGCGATCCCGCCCTGTTCGCCGCCCGCGCCGCCGACAAATGGAATGTGCATGTGCCGGGAGGCGAAAACTATGCCGAGGTGGCGGCACGCGCGGAAGACTGGGTGGGCAGTCTGACGGGTGATACATTCGCGGTCAGTCACGGCGCCTATACCCGCATTCTGCGGGGATTATTCCAGGGTCTCAGCGCCGGCGAGATGTCGGCCCTGGATGAACCGCAAGGCGTGGTTTTCCGCATCAGGGGCAGCGAGGTAATCCAGCTTCCGGGCGTGGGCGACGCCTTGTCGAATCCAAAGCCGATAGGCTAGGACAGACCCCGCCATGTCGCACAATACGTTCGGCCATCTTTTCCGCATCACCACCTTCGGCGAAAGCCACGGGCCGGCAATCGGCTGCGTGGTCGATGGCTGCCCGCCAGGCATTCCTTTGACCGAGGCCGACATCCAGCGCGATCTGGAGCGCCGGCGTCCCGGCCAGTCGAAATTCGTCACCCAGCGGCAGGAGCCGGACGCGGTGAAGATTCTCTCCGGTGTCTTCCAGGACGAACGGATGGCTGAGCAACTCACCACCGGCACGCCCATCGGATTGCTGATCGAGAACATGGACCAGCGCTCCAAGGATTATTCCGATATCCGCGACAAATACCGCCCTGGTCACGCCGATTACACCTATGACGCCAAATATGGCGTGCGCGATTATCGCGGCGGCGGACGGCAGTCGGCCCGCGAGACCGCGATGCGGGTTGCGGCCGGCGCAATCGCCCGCAAGGTGCTGGACAAGCTCTATGGCAAAGTGACCATCCGCGGCGCGCTGGTGTCGATGGGTACGCAGACCATCAATCGCGCCAACTGGTACTGGGACGAAACCGCCAACAATCCATTTTTCTGCCCGGACGCTTCCGCCGTTGCTCCGTGGACGGAATATATCGAAGGCGTGCGCAAGCGCGGCTCATCGGTGGGCGCGATCGTCGAAGTGGTGGCGGAAGGCATTCCGGCCGGGCTGGGCGCGCCCATCTACGCCAAGCTCGACAATGAACTGGCCAGCGCCATGATGAGCATCAATGCCGTCAAGGGCGTGGAGATCGGCGACGGCTTCGCCACCGCCGCGATGAGCGGCGAAGAGAATGCCGATGAGATGCGCATGGGTAATGACGGCAAGCCCGTGTTCCTGTCCAATCATGCGGGCGGGATATTGGGCGGCATTTCGACGGGCCAACCTATCGTCGCGCGCTTCGCGGTCAAACCCACTTCGTCCATCCTGGCGCCCCGGCGCACCATCGACCGTTCGGGCGCCGAAACCGAGATCGTCACCAAGGGCCGCCACGATCCCTGCGTGGGCATCCGTGCCGTGCCTGTCGGCGAAGCGATGATGGCGCTGGTGCTGGCGGATCAAGCCTTGCGGCACAGAGGGCAAGTCGGTTAGCGGCTGAAGCCTGCAACCAACTCGATGTGTTCCGAGTAGAGGAACTGATCGACCGGAATCACCTCGCCCATTCGGAATCCGGCTTTCACAAAAATCGCGGCGTCGCGCGCGAACGTCGATGCATCACATGACACATAGGCGATGCGCGGGATTTTCGATGCCGCAAGCATTTTCACCTGCGCTTCCGCACCTGCGCGTGGCGGGTCCAACACCGCCGCTTCGAAGCGATTCAGCTCCAATACCGTCAGCGGCAGTTTGAACAGATCGCGCTTTTCCGTGGTAATGGGCTTAAGGCCCTTGGCTCTGCGGGCTGCCTCCGTCAGCGCCGCCAGCGCCTCGCCATCCTGCTCGACGGCATGAATTTTGGCCTGGCGGGCCAAGGGCAGGCTGAAGGTGCCCAGGCCCGCAAACAAGTCCACGATAGTCTTTGCGCCATTCGTCAATTCGGCGACACGCGCGCGGAGTACCTCTTCGCCTTCGTGCGTGGCCTGAAGAAATGCATGGGGCGGCGGCGTCACCGCGATGCCATCGAAGCCGATTTGGGGCTTGGCCTGCTCCAGCAGTATCTCGCCATTGAAGACGATGCGGGCGATATCGGCATCCGAAAAAGCTTTGGCCATCTCGGCGGTGAGCGACGGCGTGAGCTTGCGCGGCCAGCGGAAAGCGAGATCGAGACCTGTATCGGTCTCGCCGACATGAACTTCGGCCTTCTCGCCCTCACTCAAGATCGCCGCCAATCCCCGGCGCAATGTTTCGGTGAAATCTCTGAGCACCGGAGCGAGAACCAGACACTCCTGCATATCCACGATCACATGACTGCGCGCGGCATGGAAGCCGGCCACCACGTGACCCTCCTCCTTGCCGAATTTGAACACGGCGCGGCGGCGGCTCTTTCCCGGCGACAAGAGCGGCTCGTTCACCACCGCCTTGTCCAGACCGGCGCGCGCCAGCGCCGCCTCCACGCGCTCGCGCTTGTGGCGGCGATAGACGTCCGGGGCCATGTTTTGCAGCGTGCAACCGCCGCAGATGCCGAAATGACGGCAAAGTGTCATGCCTTCGATGCTGCCAAGAGATATTCGATATTGCCGTCGCCACCAGGGATCGGACTTTCCATCGTGCCCACCACGCGCCATCCGGGCGCAGCCGCGACAAAATCCACGATACTTTTCAGCGCCGCTTCACGCGCCTCAGCATCGCGGACGATACCGCCCTTGCCGATCGCGCCCTTGCCCACCTCGAATTGCGGCTTGACCAGAACCACGGCCCAAGCCCCTGGGGCCACGAGCGACAGAGCGGGCGCCAGCGCCAGCTTCAGGCTGATGAAGCTCATATCGGCGGTCAGCGCGGTGACGGGCTCGGGAAGGTCGGAGGGTGAAAGGTCGCGCGCATTGATTGCTTCACGTGAGACAATGCGCGGATCCTGCGCCAGGCTGGCATCCATTTGGCCGCGGCCCACATCCAGGGCATAGACCCGGTTGGCACC
Source organism: Rhizomicrobium sp. (assembly GCA_035524155.1). Classification (GTDB taxonomy): domain Bacteria; phylum Pseudomonadota; class Alphaproteobacteria; order Micropepsales; family Micropepsaceae; genus Rhizomicrobium. Next base: position 916 of record DATKPL010000307.1, on the reverse strand, counting down.
ACGCTCCAGCAACACTTGCGTGAAACCGCCTGTAGAAGCGCCCAGATCGAGACAGACGCGGTGCTGAGGCGAAAGGTCGAAATGGTCCAATGCCGCAACCAGCTTGCCGCCCGCGCGGGACACGAAGGGGTGCGGCTTCCGGTACTCGATTGCGGCGCCCGTTACGACGGCCTGGGATGGCTTCGACAGCAGCGCGCCGCCAACCTTCACCAAGCCCGCCTTGATCGCAGCCTGCGCTTCCGACCGGCTTTTGGCGTAACCCTGTTCTACCAGAAAAACGTCGGCGCGCATTCCCTGCTTAGGCGATCTTGCCCACGGCGGTCGGCACCTCGTTCGAACGGCCCAAGGCAGACAACGCCACCTTGACAATGCCGTCCGCGTCCAGGCCCGCCTGGGCATACATATGCTCGGGCGTGTCCTGATCCTGGAAGATATCGGGCAAGGTCATGGGCCGGACTTTCAGGCCTTTGTCCAAAAGCCCTTCCCAGGCCAGGTACTGCATCACATGGCTGCCGAAGCCGCCGGTGGCGCCTTCCTCGATGGTGATCAGGACCTCGTGCTCGCGCGCCAGCTTGGCGATCAGGTCGGTGTCGAGGGGCTTGGCGAAGCGCGCATCGGCGATGGTGGGAGAAAGTCCGTAGCCGGACAATTTCTCGGCCGCCAGCATCACCTCCGGCAGACGCGCGCCGAGCGACAGGATGGCGATGGACGAGCCTTCGCGGATCATGCGGCCTTTGCCGATCGGAAGGGCCACGCCCTGGGCCGGACGGGCGACGCCCGTGCCTTCGCCGCGGGGATAACGGATGGCGCTGGGCCGGTCGTTGATGCCCACCGCCGTTGCCACCATGTGCGTGAGTTCGGCCTCGTCGGACGGCGCCATCAGCACGAAGTTCGGCAACGTGCCCAGATACGCCAG
>DATKPL010000306.1:0-8931 GCA_035524155.1 Rhizomicrobium sp. | reverse complement strand
CGGCCCATCACCCTCTTGATGCCGGCATCCGCCACGGCCTTGGCGAATTGATGCAGCACAATCGCAGGATCGTGTCCCACCAGGCGCGATTCCGCGCCGCCATAGGTGTGATCCTCATCCACCCAGGCCAGCGTGCCGTCGGGCTGCAGACGATCCGAAAGGTTGGGATCTCCGCTCCCCACCAGGATCAGATCGCCATGCAAGGTGCCTTTGACGTCCACCTTGCCGGTACGATAGAGCGGCGTGTGAAACCGGTAATCCGCACCCAACAGATAAAGCGCGGTGCCCTCGGTGAAGAGCTTGGTGGTCGAGCCGGGCGTGAACAGCCGCTGATTGTTCAGCGCATAGACCATCCTGTCCGTGTCCAGCGACCAGACTTCCAGGCCGAATTCGCCATGGGCATAGACCGGGCGGCTGGTCACCTGGCGTACCGCCTCAACGAAAGTCCTGGGCGGCGTCTCGCCTTGCGCCATGGCCGGCAGGCCTGCGCCGAGGCTGACCGCAAAGATGGCCGGAAGAAGATTTCTCATGCGTACCCGCCCCGCGCCTTTATTTTTCGACCAGAAGGTTGGTCACGTCGTCGATCAGATAGCCCACGATAATCGAGCGGTCCCTGGATTTGTAGGACAGCATCCGGTTCACCGTGATCGCCCCGCCGCGAAGGTCGAAATCGAAATAGCGGTCCCTGGCTTCCAGCGCCGAGCCGTAATCGATCACGCCGTCGCCGTGATAGGCGAATGGGTAATATTCCTCGTCCTTGCCGGGCCGTCCCCAGATGCCGAACAGGGTATGCTGGCCGTGGATGTTGCCTTGGTCGTCAAGCACGGCATCGACGGTGATGGGCTTTTCGCTCTGCGCGTTGATCGGCAGGCAGGTGATCCGGACAGAGCGCATGAAAATCCCGGCAGAAGAATAATTGTCCCCCGATCATAAACATGGCATGACGGGAAAATCACGCGACGAGCAGGCTTTGGGGGCTGGCATGGCGCTGAAAATTGTGGGCACGGGGCTGGGGCGTACCGGCACCAAATCGCTGCATGCGGCCTTGAACATGCTGGGCTGGGGCCCATGCCATCACATGGTCGAGGTCTTTGCCCATCCCGAAAGCGCCAAGCTTTGGATCGAGGCGGCCAAGGGCCGACCCGACTGGGACGCGATCTTCGCCGGCTATCAGGCGGTGGTGGACTATCCCGGCGCGCAATTCTGGCGCGAGCTGGCGGCCTATTATCCCCAAGCCAGGATGCTGCACACGATCCGCGATCCGGACGAGTGGTTCGATTCCACCCAGGCCACCATTTTTGCCCCGCAAGGCCCCGCCAGCAGGCCCGGGCCGATGTCCGAATTCTTCAATATTTTCCTCGGCACGTTCGGCGAACATCTGCACGACCGCGCCTTCATGACCGACTATTTCCGCAAGCATACCCGCGAGGTGGTGCGCGCCATCCCGGCCGAGCGGCTCCTGGTCTACGAAGTGAGCCAGGGCTGGGGACCTTTGTGCGAATTCCTGAATGTGCCGGTACCAGGCGAACCCTTCCCCGCACAGAATTCGCGCGCCGAATTCATCGCCCGCATGCAGGCCGCGCGCCAGGGCTCACATTGATTTAGCGGCCGGCGTTACCACCGTTGTTGCCGGGGCCACCCACCGGCTGCAGCCGCGGCAACCGCTCCAAGACCGGCGGGAGTGCCGGGAACGGCGCGTGCGGCTCGGCCTGGTACCAATAGGCCACGGAATAATAATTGTCCGAGCGGGCATTGGCGTTGCCATGCTCGATGGTGGCTTTGATGGATTTCGTGAACGGAATCGGCTGGTCGAGATGGAAGCGATAGACGCTGGAATGGCTGCCCGCCACTTCCTCGCCCACCACCGGCGCGCCGTAGAGATCATATGAGAAGGGTTCTCCGCCGAAGTCCCAGGCGCCCAGGAAATAATCCTCGGTGCCGGTGCCGGCGATGGACGGCGCTTTTTCGCCATCGATGAAGAACATGTCGTCGCCCTCGCCCCACCAGTCATCCTGATTCTGGATCACCGACATGGTGACACCGACGAACTGGCCATGACCCTTGGCATCCAGCCAGACATAATTGTCGGCGCCGTCGAAATTTGGCTTGTTGTCGATCTGCGGGTCGCCATTTCGCAGCCAGTCGGTGGTCCAGCCATGGGCGGGCTGGGCCTGGCGGTATTGGGCATGGAAATAAAGCGTGCCCGCCGGCAGCGGCTTCGCATAGGTGCGATAGTCGATGTTGTAATAAAGATCGCCGATCGGCTGCTGGCCCTCATTGGTGACGGTGATGCGGGCATGATGGGCGAACGGCATGGGGAAAAAGCTGTTCAGGCTTTTCACGCTGCCCACCGACAGCATCTGGGAGTGCCAGCTGTGATAGGTGCCGAGCCCCAGGCCGAAGAAGTCGCCGATGGGCGCTTCCACGCTGGGCGTTGCCTCGCCGTCCCAATAGATGCGCAGCACGATGCGCTTCAGATGATAGATCTCGTTGTCGGCGATGGTGAACCAGATATGCGAGATGGTGCCGGGACCGTCGGCATCCAGCACCGTATAGGTGGCGCCGGGCGCGACCTTGCGCGAGTCGGCATTGGCGCCCTTGGGATCGGCGCTGGAGGCGCGATGCGGCGTGTAGGTCTGCTGCTGGGTGGGGTCAGGCTGCCACCAGGTGCTCTGGGCATGAGCCGAACCCGCCAGCGTCAAGCCGGCCGTGAACGCAATCGCCGCAAACCGCATCATGTTCCTCTCCCCATATTCATTCCGCATCCACTACGCAGCGGAAACCCACCGTGGCGGCGCGGTCCTTGGACGGCGCCATCAACAGATATTTGCCGTGCTGGTCGTTGCGATACGCCAATGGAAAATACCAAAGCGAGCCTTGCGGCTGATAATAGCTGCCGCCGCGCAGGATGCCCGAGCGGGTATGCTCGTCCATATATTCGTCGGTCCATTGCCAGACATTGCCCACCAGATCCATCACGCCGAACGGGCTGGCGCCAGCCGGATGCGCCAAGGTGTCGTCGGGCCCGCGCAGGCTGCGCGCGGTGTTGGGTACAGGCACCGCATTGCCGTTCCATGTCGCGCCCCAGGGATACGTGCGTCCATCCGTACCTTGCGCAGCGTACTGCCATTCCCATTCATGCGGCAGGCGTTTTCTCGCCCAGGCGGCATAGGCCCGCGCATCTTCCAACGACACCCAGGTCACCGGCTTATCGGCCCAGCCGTCGGGATAGGTGCCGTTCTTCCAGTCCTTGAGGAAATTCGCGAGATCCTTGGGCTGATAATGCGAGGCATCCAGGAATGCCTTGAACTCGGCATTGGTGACATTGTGCCTGTCGATGAAGAAAGGATGGATCGTCATCTGGTGGCGATGAAAGCGCCGGGGTGAATTCTCCCACGGATAGGCGATGTCCACGCCGTCCTGGTCGCTGCCTTCCACTTCGATGCCTTGCACACGGAAATCGAATTCACCACCGGGGATCGCCACCATGTCCTTGGGCGCGGTCCTGGCTGGCTTGGTGGCGGCGATCGCGGTTTGGTGTTGCGGCAACGGCGCCCAGGCCTGCGAGATCTGCGACAGCGGTTTGGCCGTCAGCGCTTTCATCTTCGCCATCAAGGTGGTCATCGCCGCATCGGGTGCCCCCGATGCGGCAAGGATCGCGCCATAGCCATGGCCTTCGATCGGGAATGAAAGAACCGTGTTTTCGCCGTCACGCTCGGGCTTGAGTTCTTCGCCGCGATAAAGATCGAAATAGCGCTCGCCCGCCTTGAACGGCACATTCATCTGGCGGCCTTCGACGGGATATTCATTGCGGTTCACCACCGTCCACACCGTCTGATCGTTGTGCGGCCAGCGGCTGGAGAAGACGCCGAAATTGCGCATGGGATAGAAAGGCTCCCACTCCTGGCTCACCAGGAAGGGCGCGACACCACGCTCCAAAGTGGCGATCCTGCGCAATGCTTCGGAATCGCGCGGCGTCAACCCGTTCCAGAAGCCGAAGATGTTTTCCCAGCTTTCGATACCGATGCCGTTGAAATAGGCGACCTGGAACGCGTCGGTCTTGTCGCGGCTCCAGCGCGTCGCCACCACGGGAATGTGGCGCGGCTCGATCCATTTGTAGCGGTCGATAGGCGGGGCGAATTGCTGATAGACCGATGGCGCTTCCTGCCACCAGGACGAGAGATTCCATGCCACGTCCTCGTCGCTGGGCCAAAGCTCGGTCTGGAACGCCAAAGGATGACCGATTTTCTCCGCGGCAACCGGAAAGGCCAGCGGCACGCCGTCCTGGGTGTCACCGAACACGCCATTGGCATCCACCTGCTTCATCAGGTCAGCCACCGCGTCGGGCCAAGGCCGGCCGGGATCGCGCGTGCCCTCGTCCCACATATTGATGGGCAGATAGACCTTGACGCCGCGGCGATGGAAATCGGCCACCACGCCACGCACACCGGCGACACCGCCCGGCATGGCCGAAATCATGTCCAGCTGATTGCGGTTGTCGAGGCCGATATTGGGATAGGTCGGCCAGATCACCACATTGTCGATGCCGCCATAGCGTTTCTCGACATCGTCCAGGTAGCGGTCCACCGTGTATTTGCCGGTAGCGGGATCGAAGAAGAAGCGATCCTCCACCATCATGGTGGGTTGGATGAAGCTCGACTGGCTCCAGCGCGTGACGGGCACGTCATAGCGCGCGCCGTCATAGCCCACATAAATTTTTCGCTCGAAGCGCCAATGGCGCAGCGACGCCATGAAGTCCTGATGGCTGGCGGGATCGCATTGGGCAAAGCCCACCAGGTCCTGCATCGAGAGGCATTTGGGGCCCAGGATCATCCGCGACTCGCTGGGAATGCGCGGCACGTAATTGTAATCGCGTTCGTCCGCCGCGGCCGCGCCCGCCAACAGGCACAATGCCAGCGCACTCCCGAGCCAGTGTGTTGTCTGTTTCATCCCGGCCCTCCCCCGCTGTCAGGCTATCAGTGCAGCATGTTTCATTTCAACTCGGCGGACAGGACTGCGGTGCAGCAAACGGGCCTCTGCTTGCTGCGCCGGCAGCAGCATCGTAGCGTTGCGGCATGGGGCTTTTTCTCGCCGACGGTATCAACATGCATTTCGGCGGCATTGCCGCGCTCAACGCCGCGCGCTTCGAGCTTGAAGCCGGTGAAGTCCATGCGCTTATGGGCGAGAATGGCGCGGGCAAAAGCACGCTCGCGCGCATCTGCGCCGGATCGCTCCGTCCCGACAGCGGACAGATCGAACTCGATGGCCGGAACGTCACGCTGGCCAATCCGCGCGACGCCCAGGGGCTGGGTATCGGCATCATCTACCAGGAGTTGGATCTCTTCCCTCATCTGACCGTGGGCGAGAATCTGGTGATCGGCAATCTCAATTTCGCCGAGGGCGCCTTCGCGCGGCCCAAGGCGATCGAGGAATTTTCCCGCCCCTTCCTTGCACAAGTCGGCCTGAATGTGGATTGCGGGGCCCGGGTGTCGTCACTGTCCATCGCCCAGCAGCAATTGCTGGGGATTGCGCGCGCGCTTGCCATGAGTTGCCGGATCCTGTTCATGGACGAGCCCACCAGCGCCCTGTCCGAAGACGCCGCCGAGCGGCTGTTCGAGGTGATCACGCTGCTCAAGGCGCGCGGCGTGGCGATCGTCTATGTCTCCCACAAGATGGATGAGATCTTCCGCCTTTGCGACCGCGTCACGGTACTGCGCGACGGGCAGACCATCGGCACCCGCGTCACGTCCCAAACCGATCGCGCCGAGTTGATCCGCATGATGGTCGGGCGCGACCTGGACAGCGTGGAACGCGCCGCCAAATCCACAGACCAGAGCTTGGCGCTGACAGTCGATAATCTCACCACCCGCAAGCTCAAGAATGTGTCTTTCGCACTCCGCAGGGGCGAAGTGCTGGGCATCGCCGGGCTGGTCGGCGCGGGCCGCAGCGAATTGGGTGCGGCCTTGTTCGGGCTTGATGCCATTCTTGACGGCCGCATCCTGCTCAAGGGCCGGGAATTCCGCCCCGCCAATCCGGCAACGGCGCAACGCCATGGCGTGGGCCTGGTGCCGGAAGACCGCAAGCTGCAAGGGCTGATGCTGCAGATGAGCGTGAAGGAAAACGCCACCTTGTCGGTACTGAGCCGAGTGAGCCGCTGGGGATTTCTGCGCGCGCGCGAGGAAAAAAGCCTGTTCGATCCCACCGCTCAGCGCCTGCGCCTCAAGGCGGCCTCGCCCGATCTGGCCGTGGGCAATCTTTCCGGCGGCAATCAGCAGAAGGCGCTGCTGGCGCGGGCGATCTTTGCCGATCCCGAGGTGCTTTTCCTGGACGATCCCGCCCGCGGCATCGATGTGGCCGCCAAGGAAGACATCTACCGCCTGATCCAGGAACTGGCGGCGTCGGGCAAAAGCATTTTGCTGGCCAGTTCTGAACTGCCCGAGGTGATGCGTTGTTCCGACCGCATTCTGGTGCTGAAGGAAGGCCGCGTCACCGGAATGTTCGATGCAGCGGACGCCACCCAGGAAACGATCATGGCCGCCGCCACGCATACATTCGCGGAGGCGAGCTGATGCCGGTCAGGATGAAGGACATCGCCCGTGACCTGGGCATCTCGCCCATGGCGGTGTCCAAGGCGCTGCGCGATCACAAGGATATCGGCGAGGAAACCAAGGAACGGGTGCGCAAGCGCGCCGCCGAACTCAATTACCGCATGGATTGGGTGGCACGCAGCATGGTGACGGGCCGCACCTTCCTGGTGGGGCTGGTGGTGCCCGACCTGATGCAGTCCTTCTTCGCCGAGATTGCCAATGCGCTGACGGCCGCGCTGGCGCCGGCGGGCTATCACATGGTGATTGCCCATTCCAACGAGAATGCCGAGGACGAAGCCGCCAATATCGAGCTTCTGGCCTCGCGCAAAGTCGATGGACTGATCATCGCCTCAGCCCAGCGCGATGCGCGCGCCTTCAAGGACCTCAAAACGCCCTACATCCTGATTGACCGCCAGATACCGGGGCTGGGCGCGAACTTCGTCGGCACGCGGAACGAGGATATCGGCTTCCTCGCCACCAGCCACCTGATCGAACAGGGCTGCAAGAAGATCGCTCACCTAAAGGGCCCCCTGCTCTCTCCCGCCGAAGGGCGCCTCGAAGGCTATCGCCGGGCCTTGAAGAAACACCGCCTCAGCCCCCTGATCGAGGAGGCCGGCCATGACGATGCGGGCGGCTATCAGGCGATGAAACGGCTGCTGCGCAAAAAGCCCGATGGCGTGTTCTGCTTCAACGATCCGGTAGCGGCGGGCGCCATGCGCGCGGCGCTGGAAGCGCGGCTTTCCATCCCGCGCGACATCGCCATCATCGGCGCCGGCAACATGCATTTCGCCGACATGTTCCGCATTCCGCTTTCCACCGTGGACCAGGACACCCGCGCCCTGGGCGATGAGGCGGCGCGCCTGCTGCTGGCGGGAATGCAGGCGGAGGGCAAGTCGCCGCAGCGCGACGTGATCCTGCCGCCCCGGCTGATCGTGCGGGCTTCGAGCCGCCGCCGCTAAGGCGCGATTGACAAGGCCGCGGGCGCGCGCTGCTATATCGATAAAGTTAAGGGAATGGGCCATGTCCGCAGGGGGGCAGATCATTGCGCGTGTCGGCCGGTCACGGCTGTTTCAGGTTCCCAGCCTGATCGCGCTGGTCGCGCTGGTGATCCTGGCGGCACTGGTCAGTCCCGTTGCTTCCGACGGCAGCCGCATCTTTTTCGAAATCGGCAACCTCACCGACATCCTGCGCCAGGTTTCGGTGATCGGGATCATCTCGCTGGGTATGACCCTGGTGATCCTGACCGGCGGCATCGACCTTTCGGTGGGCAGCGTGCTGGCGCTGTCGACGGCGCTGGTTGCAAGCGTGCTGACCCAGAACTGGGCGCCGGGTCCGCCCGCGCTGCACATGATGTTGGCCATTGCGGTCGCGGTTGCCGCCTGCGGACTGGTGGGCGCGGTCAACGGGCTGGTGGTGGCGCGGCTCAAGGTTCAGCCCTTCATCGCCACCCTCGCCTCCATGATCGGCGTGCGCGGGTTGGCGAAATGGTTCACCGCCAATGAGAATATCGATATCGGTTTCGGCAAGGATGTGGCGGCGCAATTTGCCGACATTTTCCGCGACAAAACCGTGGTGATCGGCAGCTATGTCGCGGCAGCGATCCTGTTCTGGGTGTTGCTGTCCAAGACCGTGTTCGGTCGCCATGTGCGCGCCATCGGCGACAATCCCACCGCCTCGATCTATGCGGGACTTCCCATCCTCAAGACCCAATTGTGGGTCTACAGCCTGACGGGATTGTTGGTGGGTTTCGCGGGCGTGCTCTATGCCGCGGAAAATCACCAGGGCAATCCCAATGCCGGCGTCGCCTATGAGCTGGACGCCATCGCCGCGGTGGTGATCGGCGGCACGCGGCTTTCCGGCGGGCAAGGCACCATTACCGGCACCATTATCGGCACTCTGATCATGGGCGTGCTCACCAACATCCTCAGGCTCAACGACATCGACAGCAATGTGGAGATGATGATCAAGGCCGTGATCATCGTGCTGGCGGTGGCGGTGCAGCGGAAAGGCAGACAATGAAAGCGTGGACATTCATCGCCCTGGCAGCGCTGCTGGCGCTCGCAGGTTGCGGCCCGCACGGCGCAGGACAGAAGCTGGTGGCGTTCTCGCAAGCCAACAATGCCGAACCTTATCGCGCGGCGCAGAAATCCCTGATGGAAAAGTTGTTCGCCGAAACACCGGACGTGAAGCTGGTGACCTCGGATGCGCAGCAGGACAACAGCAAGCAGATCGCCCAGATCGAGACCTTCATCCGCCAGAAGCCGGCCGTGCTGATCGTGGCGCCCAACGAGCGCGACGCCCTGACGTCGGTGATGGGCAAGGCAATGGAAGCGGGCATCCCCGT
>DATKPL010000305.1:0-3314 GCA_035524155.1 Rhizomicrobium sp. | reverse complement strand
TGTCGGTGGAGAAATGGTCTTCATCCACCGCCAGCACGTTGATCCGCGAGAAATTGGTCGTCGCCAGGGTCATGGACGGCTCAGCATTCGAACCAGATTTCTTCGTGGTGCGGGTCAATTTTTTCGGCCGCCGAATGCAGGCAGATTTTCGACCGTATCCTTTCGCGCACATCGAAGAACGGAATCTTGTCCAGCAGCTCCGATACGGCGCCCGGCAGCTCGGGTGCGTGCGCCAACCCGCGCAGGACATGCGCATAAGCGCCGATGGCCTGGGATAAGGCGTCGAATTTCTGCATCGCCTGGGTGCGCGCGGCGCTGCCGACATCGTCGGACGACAGATCTTCGCCCAACGCGGCGATTTCCAACGCCAGGCTGGTCAATTCGTCCGCCACCGCCGGCAGGGCTGCCGTCAGGAAGGGACCGGTATTTTCGGTTCCGGACATGGTACCCCTAGAAGAGCTCGACATCGCCGGCTGTGGAGCGGCTCATGTTGCGCTGGCTGGTCAACTCGCTGGCGGCAAGGATGGCAACATCGTCGCGCACGAACGCCTGGCGCGCCCGCCCGGAATTGGGCCAGAACTGGATTTTGCGGGCGAGGCTTCCCCCCGTGCATGACGCGATCAGCGCGATGCCTTCGTCGCGAAGATACTGTTCGGCGAAATCGGCATTGCGGCTGCCGATGTCGGACAGGCCGGCCATCACGTTGGCGCCGCCAAATATCTTGACCTCCAGTCTTTCGCGCCTGGCGCCCCGCTTGAGCAGCTCATTGATCAGCAGCTCCATGGCGTTGATGCCATAACAGCGCGGATCCCGGCCGGTATCGCTGCCATTGGGCAGCAGGAAATGGTTCATTCCGCCCAATCTCAGCTGGGGGTCGCGTATGCAGGCGGCGACGCAGGAACCCAGGATCGTCACCAGAACTTCCTCGGGCTCTGTCGAGACGTAGGTATCGCCCTGCATCAATTGGACATGGCAAAAGCCGTCGCGCGCGTCCTTGTAACGGCGCACATTGCTTTTGGCGGTCGAGGGCTGAACCGAAGCGGGCACGGATGGTCCTATTGGGTCAGGGGCCCGAACACCTGTTCGAGCTTTTCCTTGAGGGCCGCGACCGTGAACGGCTTTACCAGATAGTTGTTGGCGCCGAACTGGGCCGCACGCTTGACGAGATCAGCGTCGGCGCGACCGGTGAGAAGGATGAACGCCAGACCTTTGAGCTGGCCGTCGGTTCTCACCGCGCGCAAAAACTGCAAACCGTCCATCTGAGGCATGTTGAAATCCGACAGGATCAGATGCGCGGCCTGCGTCTTGAGGCTGTTGATGGCCTCTTGCGGCCCGGGATATTCGCGCACATCGGTGACGCCGATCTGCTGAAGGCTGCTGCGCACGAGGGTGCGCATGGTCAGCTGGTCGTCAACGACCACGGCTTTGATCTTCGAGGCGGCGGGCATGCTCAGGCACTCCTTTCATAAGCGCGCTGGGTGTGTTTGAGGATGGCGGGGCCGATCGCCTCCAACGAGAATTGCTTGGCGACGGCGCCCAGTTCGAACGCGGCGCGCGGCATGCCATAGACGGTGCAGGTCGCCTCGTCCTGGCCGACGGTAAAGGCACCGGTCTTGCGCATGGCCAGCAGCCCATTGGCGCCATCGCGGCCCATGCCGGTAAGGATCACGCCGACGGCATTCTCGCCGCAGGCCGCGGCCACGGATGAAAACAGCACGTCGACCGACGGACGATGGCCGCTGATGGCGTCTTCCCGTTTCAGGCGGCACGTCAGGCTCGATCCGCGATGGACCGACAGATGCGCGTCGCTTCCGGGGGCCAGATAGATCTGGCCCACCCGCAACGGCGCCCCGTCGGTCGCCTCGCACACCGAAGGCAGGCAAAGACGATCAAGCCGTTGCGCAAAGCTGGCAGTGAAATGCGCCGGCATGTGCTGGGTGATCACGGTGGGGGGGCAATTCTCGGGGAAATGAGTCAGCACCTCGATCAACGCCTCGACGCCGCCCGTGGATGAGCCGATGGCGATCACGTCATCATTGGGCGCATAGCCTGCCGGAATGCGGGGCGTGGTCACCATATTGGAGCGCAGGCCGCGCACTTTCGCGCCGGCGGCGCCCTTGACTTTGGCGGCCAACTCTTCGGCCGCTTTTGCCAGGGTTGCTGCGACGTCTTCGGTGGGCTTGGGGAAATAATCGACCGCGCCCATTTCCAGGGCGGCCAGGGTGACTTCGGCGCCACGCTGGGTGAGGGTCGAGATCATCACCACCGGCATGGGGCGCAGACGCATGATCTTTTCCAGAAACTCCAGCCCGTTCATGTCGGGCATCTCCACATCCAGGGTGATGACGTCCGGAAGCAGTTCCTTGATCATGGTCCGCGCAGTGGCGGCGTCGCAGGCGGCTCCCACCACTTCGATGCCCGGATCGCGCGCCAGGATCGCCTTGAGCAGCCCGCGGATCGTCGCGGAATCGTCGACAATAAGAACACGCACCGGTTTGGTCATGATTTTCTCCGGTAGATGGTTTGGCCGACCAGGTCGAATGGATGCTGGCCAAGATCGATTCGCTCGGAATGGCCGATGCAAAGCGTGCCCCCCGGGGCAATGACGTCAGCGAAACGGCCCCAGATGCGGTTCTGGGTTTCCTCATCGAAATAGATCATCACGTTGCGGCAGAAGATCACGTCGAACTTGCCGTGCAGCGGCCAGGGGCCGATGAGGTTGAGTTCGCGGAACCGGATCAGATTCCGCACGGTCTGGGAGAAAGTGAAGGTGTCGTCGCGTGATGGCCGCTCGACCAGATCGCGGTAAGCGACGGGAATGTCCGCCAGGCGCGTGGCGGGGTAACGGGCGGCAAGCCCGTCGGCGACCATTTCCGGATCCAGATCGGAGGCCAGGATGAGCATGTCCCGCTGCGAAGCGTCCTTGATGGCATGCAAAAGGCTCAGTGCGATCGAATAAGGCTCTTCACCGGAGGAGCAGCCGGCCGACCAGACGCGGACACGGCGCGAAGCCCGCGCCAACTCCGGCCAGACTTTTTCCTCCAGGTAACGGAAATGATGGTCCTCGCGGAAAAAGCGGGTGACGTTCGTGGTAAGCGCTGAAATCAGCGCACTGCGTTCCGCCGCACCCTGGTCGCTTTGCACCAGGTCGCAATAGTCGCGAAAATTCCTGAGGCCGATGATGCGCAACCGTTTCGCCAGGCGGGAATAGACGAGGTTCGCCTTTCCCTCGGCGAGCACGATGCCGGCCTGGCCGTGCACCAGCGCCGCGATGCGATGAAAGTCTTCCCAGGTCAGCGGGAATTCTCCATCCG
>DATKPL010000304.1:0-4760 GCA_035524155.1 Rhizomicrobium sp. | reverse complement strand
CATGGCGCTGGGCACCAACACCGATCCCTATCAGCCGCTGGAAAAGAAGATGCGCATCACGCGCTCGATCCTGGAGGTGCTGCGCGATTTCCGCCATCCGGTGGGCATCGTCACCAAGTCGCCGCTGATCCTGCGCGACCTCGACATCCTGTCCGAAATGGCCGAAATGGGCCTGGCAAAAGCCGCGATCTCGATCACAACGCTCGACCGCAAGCTGGCCCGCGCCATGGAGCCGCGCGCAGGCACGCCCGGGCGGCGGCTGCAGGCAATCCAGGGCCTCACCCAGGCGGGCATTCCCGCCGGCGTGATGTTCGCGCCGGCGATCCCCGCGCTCAACGATCACGAAATGGAAGCGGTGCTGACAGTGGCGGCGGAAATGGGCGCGCGTTCGGCCGGATATGTGTTGTTACGCCTGCCGCTGGAGATCAAGGATCTGTTCCGCGAATGGCTGGAAGGCAATGTTCCCGGCCGCGCCAGGCATGTGATGGCGCTGGTCCGCTCCATGCGCGGCGGCAAGGATTACGACAGCCAATGGAACACGCGCATGAAAGGAACCGGGCCCTATGCCGAGATGATGGCGCGGCGCTTCCATCTGGCGGTGAAGAAACTGGGCCTGAACAAGCCGTCAAAGCCGCTTGTCATCAACAGCTTCCGGCGCCCTCCCCGGATTGGCGATCAACTCAGTCTTCTCTAACAATGGGGCATGCCCCATTACATCTACGAGTCCCGCATCCTGAAGACCATCGCCGGTCCGGTATGCGGCGTGGACGAGGCCGGGCGCGGGCCCTTGGCCGGTCCGGTGGTGGCGGCGGCGGTGATTTTGGATCGCAAGCGCATGCCCAAGGGGCTGAACGATTCCAAGCAGCTGACCGAGGAAGCGCGCGAGGAACTTTATCCGCAGATCATGGAGATGGCGGTGGCCGTCGGCGTGGGCGAAGCCTCGGTGGGCGAAATCGACCTGGTGAATATCCGCCAGGCCACGCATCTGGCGATGGCTCGCGCGGTCCGCGCGCTGTCGGTCGCGGCCGAGTTCGCCCTGGTGGACGGCAACGACGCGCCCGCCCTTCCCTGCCGCTGCGACACGCTGGTCGATGGCGATGCCCGTTCGCTTTCCATCGCCGCCGCCTCGATCATCGCCAAGGTGACGCGCGACCGCATGATGGTGGCGCTGCACCAGGAACATCCCGGCTATTGCTGGCACAGCAACAAGGGGTACGGCACGCCCGAGCATTATGTCGGGCTCAAGGCGCATGGCGTGACCGTGCACCACCGCAGGAGCTTCGCCCCCATCCGCGCCATCCTCACCGGCGAGGCCATCGCCCCCGAGGATGTGCTCGCCGAAGCGGCGCTGACCGCGGCGGAATGACTCACAGCGCTATATCTGGTGGTGGATGAATCCGTGGACTCAACTGGGAGTCCCCACCTAATTCCTTGATTCCGCTGACTCTTGACGGGTGATTCGCGCCGAATCACTGTGGCCGCCTGTGGACGATTCGGGGCGGGCATCATGAGCGGGCTGAAACTGGACCCAATTAAATTGGACCAAGTGATCGAGGGCGATTGCGTGGCGCGCATGAATGCGCTGCCGGAATGCTCCGCCGATCTGGTCTTCGCCGATCCGCCCTATAACCTTCAGCTCAAGGGCGATCTCCACCGCCCCAACCAGTCCAAGGTGGATGCGGTCGATGACCATTGGGACCAGTTCGACAGTTTCGCCGATTACGACCGCTTCACCCGCGAATGGCTCATCGCCGCGCGCCGCGTGCTGAAGGACACCGGCTCGATCTGGGTGATCGGCTCCTATCACAACATCTTCCGCGTCGGCGCGGTGCTGCAGGATCTGGGCTTCTGGATCCTGAACGACGTGATCTGGCGCAAGACCAATCCCATGCCCAATTTCCGGGGCAAGCGCTTCACCAACGCGCATGAGACCCTGATCTGGGCGACCAAGAATCCCAAGCAGAGCTACACCTTCAACTATGAGGCGATGAAGGCTTTGAATGACGAGTTGCAGATGCGCTCGGATTGGACCTTGCCGATCTGCTCCGGCCATGAGCGGCTGAAGGATGCCGATGGCCAGAAGGCGCACTCGACGCAAAAGCCGGAAGCCCTGCTCCATCGCGTGGTGCTGGCCTCGACCAAGCCGGGCGATGTGATCCTGGATCCCTTCTTCGGCTCGGGTACCACGGGCGCAGTGGCGAAACGCCTGGGCCGGCATTTCATCGGCATAGAGCGGGAAAAGACCTATGCCGATGTGGCGCGCGCCCGCATTGCCGGCGTGGTCCCGGCCAATGACGATGTGCTGGAAGTGACCAAATCCAAGCGTTCTGAGCCGCGCATTCCCTTCGGCTGGGTGGTCGAGCGTGGCTTGCTGCCGCCGGGCACGGTGCTGCAGGGGAACCGCTCGCACCAGAAAGCCAAGGTGCGGGCCGACGGCACGCTGGTCTGCTCCGATGCCACCGGGTCGATCCATCGCATCGGCGCCCATGTACAGGGCCTGGACGCCTGCAACGGCTGGACCTTCTGGCAATACAAATCGGAATCCGGCGCACTGGTGCCGATCGATGTGCTGCGCCAGCGGTTGCGCGCGGAACTGGTCTGACGCCCAATCCCTTATTCGCCAGCGCACTGTTTGTGGTTTTAACGGCGATGGCGGCGCCCGAAATTCATGTTAAGGTGAATATCTGCCTGTGCGCGTGGGCGGCCGCGATGGTGGTATCAGCTGGAACCCGGCAAGACGCGTCCCAACAAGCTTGGATTGTCCTTTGCCCTCGACGAACGGGGTTTGCATGAGACGGATTCGCCGCGACGTGGAATTCGCCGTCGATTCATCCGACGGCTATCATTGGATCTGGCATGCGCGCCTGGCGACAGCCAACGGGCCGTTGGGCGGGACCATCAGGGGGTCCCAGGCCGTTGCAATAAAAGCCTGCATCGCCGCGATCGACGAAGCCCTGGGGCATCAGCGGCTGGCGGCCTGAGGTTTTTTCGCGGGCCTTTGCGCGAACAATGGCCCGCCTTCATCGAGCCCGTGCGCCACGATCTTGCGCATCACTGTGGGCAGCGCGACATCGCCAAGCCTGTTGGATTCGATCCATTGCCCCGGCGCTTTGGGACGTTTCGCCAGCTCCACGAAATAGACTTCGACCTCCAGTTCGAAATGGGTGAAGCCGTGGCGCACCAGGCCCATGCGTTTCTTCCAGGCCGCATCGAACGGCGCTTCCTTGAGCGCCCGGGCGGGTGAAGGAAATTCCTCGCGCCACGCGCCCAAGGGCGGCTCCAGCATCGACGCCAGCAGGCCCTTGTCGGGACGCTTGACGAGCAGCACCGCGCCCGACGCGTCGCGCGCCACGAATGCCGCGCCGCGTTTCAACGGCCGCGCGCGCTTGGGCGCTTTCCGGGGCAAGGATTCCTGAATACCCTGGGCGCGGGCGGCGCAATCCTCTGTCCACGGACAATTGGCGCAGGCCGGGCGCCTGGGCGTGCAGATCGCCGAGCCCAGATCCATCAGCGCCTGGACGAAATCGCCCGCCCGCTTGGGCACCAGCGCCAGATTGAGCGCATGCAGCTCGGTCTTGGCCTTGGGCAAAGGCGTGGCGACCGCATAAAGCCGGGCGATCACGCGTTCGGCATTGGCATCCATCGCCGCCTGGCGCTCGTCATAGGCGATGGCCGCGATCGCGCCCGAGGTATAGCTGCCCACGCCGGGCAGCGCGCGCAAGGCTTCGGCGGTCAGCGGGAATTTCCCGCCCATCTCGTTCGCCACGACCTTGGCGGCGGCATGGAGATTGCGGGCACGGGCGTAATAGCCAAGCCCTGCCCATCCCGCCAAAACATCTTCCTCTTTCGCCGCCGCCAGCGCCTGCACATCCGGCCAGCGTTCCAGGAATTTGCGGTAATAGCCCGCCACGGCCTGCACGGTGGTCTGTTGCAGCATGATTTCCGACAGCCAGACCCGGTAGGGATCGGCGCGCTTTCCCTTTGGCGCGCGCCAGGGCAGCACCCGGCGATGGCGGTCGTACCAGGCGAGCAGCCGCGCGGCCAAACCGGCGGCGTCAGGCTCGGGCTTTTTGATTTTCGTTTGCCGCGGCATAATTCCGACCATGGCCCGAACGCCAACATCGAAACAACCTGAACTCGCCGAAACACCCCGGCGCGGCCGCGCCTTGCCGGTGGGCGGCGATGCCAAGGAGGCGGCCCATGCCGCCTTTGACCGGGCCGGTTTTTCGGACCCCAGCTTGGTCACGCGCTGGGCCGAGATTGCGGGGCCAGAGATCAGCCGGATCGCCCGCCCCCTGCGCTTCCAGGAAAAGACCGGCACACTCACTTTGCTCGCCGAACCGGGCGCGGCCCTGTTCCTGGGCCATGACTCCCGGCACCTGGCGGCACGAATCAACACCTATCTGGGCCGCCCCGCCGTCACCAAGGTGAAATTCGTCCAGGGCGCGGTGAGCCAATCGCCCCCTCCGCCCAAGCCGGCAGAGCCGGGAACGGCGCCCAAGGGCGACGATCCTGTGCACAAATACCGGGGCCCGGATGCGCTCAAATCCGCCTTGGAAAGCCTGGCCCGCTGGCGCAGTTGAGCAATCCCCCCGCCTCTGCCAAAACCATGCGGGGACTTCCGGAGAATCGACCCTTGTCACGCAAAACCCTGATCGGAATTGGCGTTGTGGTGATCCTGGCGATCATCGGCATCGGCTACGCATACTATGTGATGGACAGCGGCGGAGCCTCGGCCGGCGCGCCCGGCAGCCCCGGAT
>DATKPL010000303.1:0-2212 GCA_035524155.1 Rhizomicrobium sp. | reverse complement strand
AGGAGGGCGGCATGCACCGACGACGCCAGGAAGCGCGCCAGCCGATCGGTTTGCCGTGTCTCGCGATGCAGGCGGGCAAGCTGGTCCAGCGCATCCAGCTTCAGGCTGGAAGAGATGAAATCCGCACCATCTTCGTCCGTCAGCGCCATGGCAGCCCAAAGAATCACAGGCGTTTCCAGGCTCGACGAGCATGGTTAACAAGACCTTAATAGGTCCCGATGCCGTGATTCGCGCGATGCATATGATATCCGCTTTGGTGATCTTCGATCTGGAATTCACGGCCTGGGCCGATTCCATGGCCGGGCATTGGCTGGCGCCCGGCCAGTTCAAGGAAGTGGTTCAGATCGGCGCCGTCCGGCTTGAGACGGAAAGCCTTGCCATCACTGCCAGTTTCGACTGCCTGGTGAAGCCGCGCGTCAATCCCCTGCTGTCGGATTATTTTGAGCGCCTCACCGGCATCGGCAATGCGCGCCTGGCAAAAGAAGGCGTGGATTTTGAAACCGCCTATTGCCGCTTTGTCGATTTTGCGAAGGGCGATGCGATCGCCTCCTTCGGCCATGACGAATGGGTGTTGGAAGAGAATATCCGCCTCTATGGCCTGAAGGATGTTCCTGCGCTGCCGCGCTTTCTGGAATTGCGCGGCTGGTTCGCGCGCCATTGCATCGATCCCAGAGGGCTTCATTCCTGCGATATCGGGCCGTTATTGGGTGTTCCCTTCGAAGGCCAGATGCACGACGCATTGTGTGACGCGCGCTCGATTGCGGCAGGAATGTCGGTGCTGCTCAGACGCGGCGCGAGCCTAACCCTTTAGAAGCTTGGTCGTGACCTCCCTCCCCTGTGTGCGCGAAGCGCGCTGACAGGGGAGGTGCCCGTAGCACGCTCTCGAGCGTGCGTAGGGCGGAGGGGTAAAATTAAGCTGGCTCCGAAACCGCGAGCATTTTTCCCAGCGCATATGCAATCGCGCGGGAAGACGCGCGGCCGGCCGCGCCGGCAGAGGGCACGAAGCTCACCAGCAAGGTGCGGCCGGAAATCGCGATGGTGGGCTTGTCGCCTTCCACGATGCGCACCGTATCGAAGCGATGGGTAAAGGCGGCGCGGCCCGCCGGCGTCCCGACGATCCGCTCGATACCCATCTCGCTGTTGACCAGGGTGTCGAAGGCATAGGCGCGCGCATCATCGCCGCCACCGATCACCGAAGGATCGGCGGTGAAATGCAGCCTCAGATGCTGGGTGTAATTGAGATGATTTTCCTCATCGGACAGCGCGGCGGTGAGGTTGGCGGCAGGGACGGCGAGTTTGGAAGGGATGGCGGCATCGCCGGTGCGGGTGGCCGGCAAACCGCCCGGCATGTCCTGGGTGTAGAGCGTGACCCCGCCCCACACCGAGATCTTCAGGGCGATGGCGCCGGTATCATATTTGAGCTCGCGCCCGCCCAGCGCGATCCGGTCACCATAGAGAACGAAATTCTCGGGATTGCCGTCGAAGCGCAGCAGATATTTGTCGCCATAGGGTGTGAGCGTGAAATTGATGTCATCGGCGGCGCTGTAGCTGCCGGCCGCCACGTCGCTCACTTTTTCCGCCGACAATTTGGCCGCCATCGGGTCGGAAGGTTCTTGCGCCAGAACAGTTTGCGCTGAACCCCACATCACAAGACCAAGCAGAATGGGAATCGCGCGCGCGCTCATCGTCTTTTCTTGCCCCGGCCCGCATCCATCCCCACCGTCCAGAATGGCGCGCGAATCAGGCGATTTTAAGCCGGAAAAGGCCGCAATCGCGCCAAAAACGCTATCTTTTCACGGCGATTTTGACTACATCCGGCGCCTGCCGAACAAGGCTTAAGCCCGCTTTTAGAGGGAGCATCCCGTGAAGAAAGATACCAGCAGCCATCCCGACAGTTTCAAATGCCGCCGCACCCTGAAAGCGGGCAGCAAGACCTATGTCTATTTCAGCTTGCCGCATGCGGAAAAGAACGGGCTCAAGGGGATTTCCAAGCTGCCCTTCTCGATGAAGGTGCTTCTGGAGAATCTGCTGCGTTACGAGGACGGCCAGACCGTCACCGCCGACGATATCCGCGCGGTGCATGCCTGGCTCAAGACCAAGACCTCGGACCGCGAGATCGCCTTCCGCCCCGCCCGTGTCTTGATGCAGGATTTGACCGGCGTGCCCGCGGTGGTGGACCTGGCGGCGATGCGCGACGCCATGAAGACGCTTG
>DATKPL010000302.1:0-6517 GCA_035524155.1 Rhizomicrobium sp. | reverse complement strand
TACATGAATTGTTTAATTTCAACGCCTTAGATAAAAATCCCGGCTGCCCCAACCATTCTTTAAGAACCTGGGCGGAGCATGGGGTCATGCATGGCAACCCACGCCTGACCCATCTTCTGGACCTGGCCGACAAGGGCCCGGCCTTGCGCGCGGCGCTGGTCGAGGAATTGACCGAGCTTCTGGCATTCTGGCCCAGCGATTGCCCGGAGAATATGCGCGCGCCCTGCGAGGCGCTTCTCGCGCGCACGGTGCGCGAGGCCGAGGACGGCGTTCGCGCCAAGATCGACGCGAAGCCCGGCACAGATCCGGTGTTGGCAGCCCGCGCGCTTCCCGCCGAACCGGTCAAGCCCAATGACAATCTGGGCCGCACCTTGATTGAAATGACGCGCGCCGGATTGGACGTCCATGCGCGCATGGCCGAAGCACTCAAACTGTCCCGGTCCCGCCTGGAAGAAATCCTCGCCACCGATCACGGCCTGGCCCTGGTCTGCAAGGGCTTGCGCCTGTCGCGCACAGTATTTTCCACTCTGGCGATGTTGACGGGCCGCAGGAACGAAGCCGCACAATGCTACGCCGCACTCGACGGCTATGACACGGTGACGTCCGAAGCGGTGGAAGAGCTGCGCGCGGCCAATGACGGCAATGTGATCGAGTTCAGCCCTAGCTTTCGGCGTGAACTTCGTGCCGTTCGCGCGTCTTGAGAAATTTCAGGCCGGGAAATTTCTCGGCCACATAACCCAGCTCCCAGGCATTCTTGGCCAGGAACACGGGCGCGCCGTCGCGGTCGGCCGCCATGCCGCCCCGATGGGCGGCGGCGAATTTGTCGATTTCCGCGGCGCTGCCGGATAGCCAGCGCGCGCCCTCGAATGGCGCCATTTCGAGATCGGCTTCCAGCCCATATTCCGCCACCAGCCGCGACTTGAGCACGTCGAGCTGGAGCGCGCCCACCACGCCCACCACCCATTGCGAGCCGATCTGCGGCTTGAACAATTGCGTCACGCCTTCTTCCGCCAGGCTTTCCAGCGCGCGCGCCAGATGCTTCTGCTTCATGGGATCGGCCAGGCGCACCCGGCGCAATATTTCCGGGGCGAAATTGGGAATGCCGGTGAAGATCACCTCGCCCGATTCCGACAACGTATCGCCCACCCTGAGCACGCCGTGATTGGGAATGCCGATAATGTCGCCCGGCCAGGCTTCGTCCACCGTTTCGCGCTCCGACGCAAAGAACAGGATGGGATTATGGACGCCGATAGTCTTGCCGCTGCCCGATTGTTTCAGCTTCATGCCGCGGCGGAAGCGGCCCGATGCAAGCCGGAGAAACGCCACCCGGTCGCGATGATTGGGGTCCATGTTGGCCTGGACCTTGAAGACGAAGCCTGTGACTTCCTCGTCGGCGGGATGGACGGCGCGGCCAAGCGCGGCCTGGTCGCGGGGCGGCGGCGCATAGGCCGCCAAGGCGCCCAGCAATTCGGAGACGCCGAAATTCTTCAGCGCCGAGCCGAAATAAACCGGCGAAAGATGACCTTCGCGGTACAGCGTGAGATCGAAAGCCGGCAAACCTTCACGCGCCAGGCTCACTTCCTCGTCCAGTTTTTCCTTCAGCTCGCCATCGAGCACCGAAGCGATGGCGTTGCGGCCCACGCGCGCCCCGCCCTGGAACGGCGCGAATTCGTCGCTCGAAAGATCATAGACGCCCTTGAAATTCAGCCCCATGCCGGCGGGCCAGACCATCGGCGCGGTTTCGAGCTGCAACTGATCGGAAATCTCATCCAGCAGCGAGAACGGATCGCGCGCCTCGCGGTCCATCTTGTTGATGAAGGTCATGATGGGTATGTCGCGCAGGCGGCAGACTTCGAACAATTTGCGGGTCTGCGCTTCGATGCCTTTGGCGGCGTCGATCACCATCACCGCGCTGTCGGCGGCGGTCAGCGTGCGATAGGTGTCTTCCGAGAAATCCTCATGGCCCGGCGTGTCGAGCAGGTTGAACACCGCGTTCCGGTATTCGAACGTCATCACCGCGCTGGTCACTGAAATGCCGCGTTCCTGCTCGATCTTCATCCAGTCGGATTTGGCGCGCCGTGCTTCGCCGCGCGCCTTCACCCGGCCGGCGGCGTGGATGGCGCCGCCCAGAAGCAAAAGATGCTCGGTGAGCGTGGTCTTGCCCGCGTCCGGGTGGGAGATGATCGCGAAGGTGCGCCGCCGCTGCGCTTGCGCAGCGGGAGAGTTGGGAATGAGCGTCGCTTCGGCAGCAGAAGTGGCAGTCATGGCGGAGGCGTTATCAGCCCGGGGCCGTCCGGGCAAGCCGAAGGCCTAAGCCTTGGGCAAGGAAGCGTTTTGCGGCGATTCCGCCAGCACCCGGCGCGCACGCAGGAACATCTCCAGCCCCCTGAGGCCGAACAAGGCAGCGACAAAAACGATGGAAATGTCGGAAAGCAGAGTCGCATCCAGATGGAGCGCCGCGCTTTCCATGCGCACACCGGTGCGCAACCCGAGGCGCACCACGATCAAAAGCCCCATAATGATCAGTGCCGCCTGCGAACCGCGCGTCATCAAGGTGCCATTTTCGGGATCGACATGGATCGCCATCGTGCGGCCCGACTGCCAACCCAGCACGCCACCCAGCAGCGCCGCCAAGGCAAGCCAAAACCAATCGTTGGCGGACGGCGGCGCGGCGACAAGCACCGAAAGACCCGCCACAAGAAAAATCATGGGCCTGATCCAAATCCGATTCAGCTTGAGCGGCGTAGGCCTCATCATCCGGCGCATGCGAAAATAAAGAAACGCCATGATCGCCAGGGCGAGGATCAGATAGGAGAGCGGATTGGGCGGAGCGTGCGGCGGCATGGCGAGTCCGTGATGTTCCCGAAGGTATTTTACACGATCGGTTCATCCACGAAAGCACGGCCTTCGCGGTCCTCGATTTCCACGATCCAGAGATCGGGGTCGAAGCGGATCTGCTTGTCCAGCCAGGTTCGCGCCTTGGCCTCGTCACCCCAATCGCCCAAGGGCCTCGCCCACACCAACTCGCCTTTTCCGTCGCGCGCCTGATTGAGCAAAAGGCAGGTCCCGTCCAGACGCGACACGGTCAGGATCACTGCGCCCGCTTCCTCCGTGCCCTTGCGCACCACGAAAGCGGATGCGCCCTGGGCCTGCGCGCGCCGGATCAGGGCGCGCACAAAAATTCCGGCTTTGAGTCGGGGCGTGAAAGGCATGCCTCTCTTTTCCCCCATCTGTCTTCCCCAGGACAAGCCTTCGAAAGCCATTCGGCTCTCGAGTGTGCGTAGGGCGGAGGGGTAAAATTTATGCCGCGCCGCGCAACGTCTCGGGGGCGGCCCTGGGCCGGCTGTCCTCGTCTGTCAGGGCGGCAAAAGGCAGCATCACCTTGACGGTGGTTCCCACGCCCAGCGCCGACTCCAGCACCAACTCGCCGCCATGCATGGCAGCCAGCGACTTGACCAGGGCCAGACCCAGGCCGGTGCCTTCCTTGCTGCGCATGGCCGCGGTTTCCGCCTGCGCGAAAGGCTTGCCCAGTTTCTCGATATCGGATTGGGCGATGCCGATGCCGCTGTCGCGCACCACGATCTCCACGCGCTTGCCGTCGACCTTCGCGTCCAGGGTCACGTTTCCGCCGCGCGGCGTGAATTTGACGCCGTTGCTGAGAAGATTGACCAGGATCTGCTTGATCGCGCGCTTGTCGGCGAAGATATGGGACGCTTCCGGCGCCACATTGCTCGTGAGGATGACGCCGCCCCGCTCCGCGGCCAGCTTGACGAAGCGCAGCGAAGACGACACCACTTCATCGAACTCGAAGACTTCCTGGTACAGCTCGAACTTGCCGGCCTCGATCTTGGACATGTCCAGGACGCCGTTGATCAGTTCCAGCAGATGGCCGCCGGAGTCGTGGATCAGCTTGGAATATTCGTGATAGCGCGCGTCGCCCAGGCCGCCGAAAATCTCGCGCGTCATCAATTCCGAGAAGCCGATGATGGCGTTGAGCGGCGTGCGCAATTCATGGCTCATATTGGCGAGGAAGGCGGACTTGGCACGCGATGCGCTCATCGCCTGGTCGCGTGCTTCGATCAGCGCCTGTTCCTGGGCCTTGCGCTCGGAGATGTCGCGCGTGACCGCCACGATTTCCGCCGGCGCGCCCTGCACCGACTGGGTGGGGCGGCAACGTATCTCGGTCCAGACATATTCCTTCTCGCCGTGCGTCAGCCGGGCCTCGGCCGCGCTTTCGCGCCCGAAATAGGCCGATTCGCGGAACGCCATCTCGATCGCGGCGAGGTCGTCGGGGTGGGCGAGTTCCGCCGGCATCGCTCCTTCCAGCCGCGACGGCGTCTGATGCAGAAGAGGAATTGCCGCCGGACTGGCGAAAAGAATTTTTCCATCCGGCGCGTGGCGGGTGATCATGTCCACCGCGTTGTCGGCCAAGAGCCGGTACATGACCGCGCCATGCGCGACCGCGCGATCGGCGGCGCGCTGGCGGTCCTGGGCTGCGGTCGCGATCAATCCCGCCTGCACCAGCGCCGCCAGGATCGCGGCGGCGGTTGCGCCCGCTGCCGCCACCGGCAGCCGTGAAGGGGGGAGGAAATTCATCATCTGCACCATCGCCAGCGCCGCCAGCACCAAAGCCGCGGCAAAGCCGGCACGCGCCACGGCCTGGCGGCCGCCCGCGAGCGCCGCTTCCGCCGGCACCAGCACCAGCCACACCATCAGGGGTGAACCCAGGCCGCCGGTGAGATAAGCGAGATAGCCGATCAGCATGGCGGAAAGCGCCAGCCCTGCCTGCTCCAGCGCAGCAAGGGGCAAAGAGGTGAGAGAGGCGAGCGCCAGGCCCAGCGGCATCACCAGACCCGCCATCGCCACCAGCTCGAAATTATCGGGACGCCCGATCAGGCCGACAAAGCCCACGCCCAGAAGCAGTCCGACAAGCCCCTTGCCGATCTGGACATTGGCGAATAGCCGGCGGGGGGTCTGATCGATGTCACGCAGGCGGCGTGGGGTCACTTTGTTCGGATTCCATTCACCTTGTTCGCGGGATGAGTGTCAGCCGACAAACTTAACGAATCTTGAAGACCGCTAACCTTGTTTGACAAAGTGCAAACTTATCCACGGAACTTGCGGAACTCCGCCCCCTAGGCGTCCACAAGGATCTTGGATTTCCTCGGCGTGTGTTTGCGGCGGTCGCGGCCGCGCCAGGCGCGGCTCCTGGCCCGGCGGTCGGGACCGAAGAAGTTGGGCGCGGAAATGAACGGCCTGGGTTGGAGCAGGGCCAAGAGCAATTTGTCCGAGACCGTCTTGGGACTGATCGGCCGGCAGATCACGCCGGTGACCCCCATGTCGCGGGCTTTTTCCACATCGCGGCGGCGCGGCCCGTTATAGATCGCGAAGATCGGTATCAGGGGATTGCGCAGAGCCGCCCTTTTGCGCGCCGAACGGGCGAAATTCATGCCGTCGAGATGAGTTTCCTCCACGAACACGGCATCGAAATGCTCGGAGGAAAGCAGCGACAGCGCGCGGCGCGTATCCTCGATCATCACCACATAGCCGACGCCGGCCGCGGCCAGCACGGTGCGCAGCATCGCTCCGGCATGACCCTTCGCGCCCACGATCTGCACGCGCAGGGTGGCGAAGTCCGGCTTTCGCATGAAACCCCCTTAACGAACGGCCATCTTCGCCAACTCGCCTTAAGGTCCGGTAAAGGATTAGAATCGGCCCATGACCTTGCTGCGCCCCGCATCACGCCTTGGCGTGTTTCTTTTGATGGCCTTCGCGCTTGCCGCTTGCGAAAGCACGGCTGATCGCGCCTTGAAGAAATCGCCGGACTACAGGGCCGGCTATTCCGACGGCTGCGCCAGCGCCGGTGCACAGGGCGCCAATATGCGCGACAGCGGCCGGGTGCGCGATGACCAGGCTTATCAGAGCAACCTGGCCTACAGCGCAGGCTGGGACACCGGCTTTCATACCTGCGGGAATTCTCAGTCAACCGGCGCCATGCCGCCGATGCCGGGCCAGGGACCGATTCCAGATCCGCATCCATTTTAATTCCCCCTCCGGCCTACGCATCGCAGGCGCTGCTACGGCCACCTCCCCCGCCAGTGCTTCGCACGCGGGGGAGGAAGGGCACGGCCAAGCTTCAATACTTCTTGAAAGCTTCATTCAGGTTTAATCCCCTATTAACCATTGGGGCATAGGGTGTATCCTGACAGTCCGTGTACGGCAGGAGCGTCACCCGATGTTGGGTCACCTGGTATCCATTGCCATGCATGACGGCCCCAGCCGCCAGCCCTGGAGCTTGACGGCTTTCGTTCGCCGCCTGCTCGCGCTTTTCAGGATTTGAGCTCAGCCCTTCGCGGGCGTCAGCGTGGCTAGTTCTTCCCGCTCGAAGAATTGCGTCCACGGCGTGGGCGGCTTTCCTTCCAGCGCCGCGTCGATGTCGCGAATGCCGTCGCGCAATTGTCTCAGCGCCTGGTCGATGTCCAGCTTCTGGCGCTCGAGCACCTCGATCCGTTCTTCA
>DATKPL010000301.1:0-5304 GCA_035524155.1 Rhizomicrobium sp. | reverse complement strand
ATCGGGGTTCGCCACTTGCGCGTAATCGTGCCAGAGGATCACGCCATTCGGCGACAACAAGCGGAAGGCATTTTCCGTATCGATCCGTTTGTTCTCGTAATCATGGGCCGCGTCCACGAAAATCAAATCGAGCGGCCCATCGATCAGAGAATAATCAAACTCGGCGGTATTTCCGAGAAGCTGTCTGATATTCAGTTCCTTCCTGCCGGCGAAATAACTTCCCGTTGCGGTGTTGAATTTCGCCCGAAACTGGCGCGCGACAAGTTCGTCGAGTTTGCTCAACGACAGGGAAGCCGCCTGCTCGGGCGTGAGGTCAAGCGTGTAGGTGGCACATCCGGGCGGCGCATTCAGCGCCATTTGCAGGGTGGTCATACCGTTATAGGTGCCCAGTTCAAGAATGCGGCGCGGCTGGAGCCACTTGACGACGAGACAGATTTTGCAGAGTTCTTCGATGGAGACGTTTCCCCAATGGCCCAGGAAATTCTCCAGACGGATTCCTCCATATTCGAGTTCTGCGGGAAAGACACGGTTCAAATTCACGGTGGGGATCAGCGCCTTGGCCGCGCCATGCCAGGCCTCGAATTCAGCCGCGCGTGAACCGATCTCGGCCAGGATCAAATCGTCGGAGACCAACGCACGGAGGTTGTTGAGCTGCGGATATTTTACGAAAAAGGATATGGCTGAAGACTCGATCACGTTCCCCCCGTCGATGAATCCCGGGGTGGATGCTAGCGGCTTTCTTGGCGTGCCGGGAAGGGCAGAACTGCCTCATTTGCCTGGGCGCCATGCTGTGGCACAATCGAAATGGCATAAATCATGAGCTCATGTGATGGCGCTGGATACGGCAAAGGCCGAAAGCTTCATGGACGCGATCTGGGACAGGGAGATAGTCCCCACCCTGACCGATTACATTCGCATTCCCAACAAGAGCCCGGCCTTCGATCCCGAGTGGGAAAAACATGGGTACATGAACAAGGTGGTGGAGATGTTCTCCGCCTGGGCCAAGGACAAGCTCAAGCAGCTGCCGGGGTCGTCGTTGGAGGTCGTGCGGTTGCCCGGACGCACGCCGCTGATCCTTATCGAAATTCCCGAAGCGACCGGAAACCCGGAGCGCAGCGAAGGGCCTTCCGGCGCGACCATCCTAATGTACGGTCACTTGGACAAGCAGCCCGAGATGACCGGCTGGACCGACAGTCCCGGTCCGTGGGAACCGGTGCTGAAGGATGATCGGCTGTATGGCCGCGGCGGCGCCGACGACGGTTATGCCATGTTCGCGGCGATCAGTGCGCTTCTGGCGCTGAAAGAACAGAATATCGCCCATGCCCGCGCGGTGATCGTAATCGAGGCGTGCGAGGAATCCGGCTCGCCGGATTTGCCCTTCTATATTGACCATCTGGCGGACAGAATCGGCACACCTGATCTGGTCGTGTGCCTGGATTCCGGTTGCGGCAATTACGACCAGCTTTGGCTCACCACCAGCCTGCGCGGCATGGTGATCGGCAATCTCACCGTGCGCGTATTGACCGAAGGCGTGCATTCCGGCGACGCCAGTGGCGTGGTGGCTTCGTCCTTCCGCATCGCGCGCCAGCTTCTGTCGCGCATCGAAGACGAAGCAACCGGGCAGATGAAAATCGAATCCCTGTTTGTGCAGATTCCGCCGGAACGCCAGGATCAGGCCAAGGCGGCGGCCGGCATTCTGGGCGATGAGGTCTATACCAAACTGCCTTTCGCGTCCGGCATGAAGCCGATGGCGGACGATCCGGCGCAATTGATCCTGAACCGCACCTGGCGGCCGCAGCTGGCGATCACCGCGACTGCCGGCTATCCCACACCGGAAAATGGCGGCAATGTTCTTTTGCCCTACACGACCTTGAAATTGTCGCTGCGCTTGCCGCCCACCTGCGAAGCCGAACCGGTGCGGCTGGCGGTGAAGAAGGTGCTGGAAGACAATCCGCCTTATGGTGCGACCATCACGTTCGACGCACCGCGCGGCGAGACCGGCTGGAACGCGCCTGCATTGGCGCCCTGGCTGGCCAAGGCGCTGGACAAAGCCAGCAACGCGCATTTCGGCAAGCCACCCGCGTTCATGGGCGAAGGCGGCTCGATCCCGTTCATGGCGATGCTGGGCAAGAAATTTCCCAAAACGCAATTCGTGGTGACGGGCGTGCTGGGTCCGCATTCCAATGCTCATGGCCCAAACGAATTCCTGCATATTCCCACCGGCAAGAAAGTCTCGGCCTCGATCGCCTCGATCCTGGCCGATCATGCGCAACAAAGCGCGCAGCGATGAGTTTTCTGGATACCCCCGACGATCCCAAATTGGCGAAGCGGCGGCCCTTGTTGTTTTTGCTGCTGATAACCCTGGCGGTGGGCGCATCCGCAAGTATCTTTACCGAACCCAACATCGCCACCTGGTATGCCGAACTGGTGCATCCCTCTTTCGCGCCGCCGAATTGGGTGTTCGCGCCAGTCTGGACCACGCTCTATGTCCTGATGGCAGTGGCGGCCTGGCGGGTCTGGCGCGTCAGCGGAACAAAAAGCCTCGAGATGGGCGCTTATGCTGGACAGCTGCTTTTCAATTTTGCCTGGAGCGCGATTTTCTTCGCCGCCCACCGGATCGGGCTGGCCTTTATCGAGATCTGTGCCCTTCTGGCCCTGGTTCTGGCCACCACCATTCTGTTCTGGCGGCGCGACCGGTGGGCCGGGTTGCTCTTCCTGCCCTATCTGGCCTGGACGGGTTTTGCGGCTTTCCTGAATTATGGCTTTCAGGTTTTGAACCCCTGAAAACCGGGCTTTTACGGCGTATCAGTCTTGGCAATCCCCCACCCCCACCCTATATACCCCCTGTAGGCCGCATGGGTTTCCCAGCGGGCCTGTATTTGACATATATTTCAATGGGATGGGCCGGAGGACGCCGTCAGGGTCAGGACCCCATGCCGTGTGAGAGGAACTAAAATGGCTAAAGTAATCGGCATTGATCTGGGCACGACCAATTCCTGCGTCGCCGTGATGGAAGGATCGGCCCCCAAGGTCATCGAGAACGCCGAAGGGGCACGCACTACGCCTTCGATTGTCGCCTTCGCTCCCGATGGGGAGCGTCTGATCGGCCAGCCCGCCAAGCGGCAGGGCGTGACCAACCCCGAATTCACCTTCTTCGCCATCAAGCGGCTGATTGGCCGCCGCTTCGACGATCCCATGACCCAGAAGGACATGGGCATGGTGCCCTACAAGATCGTCAAAGCCGACAATGGCGATGCCTGGGTCCAGGGCCGTGACGGCAAGAAATTCTCGCCGTCGGAAATCTCGGCCTTCATCCTCACCAAGATGAAGGAAACCGCCGAGGCGCATCTGGGCGAGAAAGTCACGCAAGCCGTGATCACCGTTCCGGCTTACTTCAATGACGCGCAACGTCAGGCCACCAAGGACGCCGGCAAGATCGCGGGTCTGGAAGTGCTGCGCATCATCAATGAGCCGACGGCCGCGGCGCTGGCCTATGGCCTGGACAAGAAGCAGTCCGGCACCATCGCGGTCTATGACCTTGGCGGCGGCACCTTCGACGTGTCGGTGCTGGAAATCGGCGACGGCGTCTTCGAAGTGAAGTCCACCAATGGCGACACGTTCCTGGGCGGCGAGGATTTCGACACCCGCGTGGTCAATTACCTGGCCGACGAGTTCAAGAAAGAAAATGGCATCGACCTGCGTTCCGATCGCCTGGCTCTGCAGCGCCTGAAGGACGCGGCGGAAAAAGCCAAGATCGAGCTTTCGAGCGCGCAGCAGACGGAAGTGAACCTTCCCTTCATCACCGCCGATGCCTCGGGTCCCAAGCATCTCACCATCAAGATCACCCGCGCCAAGCTGGAAAGCCTGGTCGATGACCTGATCCAGAAGACGGTGGGCCCGGTGAAGCAGGCCCTGAAAGACGCCGGCGTCACCGCGCAGCAGATCGACGAAGTGATCCTGGTCGGCGGCATGACCCGCATGCCCAAAGTCCAAGAAGCCGTGAAGCAATTGTTCGGCAAGGAGCCGCACAAGGGCGTCAACCCGGATGAAGTCGTGGCCATTGGTGCGGCGATCCAGGGCGGCGTGCTCAAGGGCGAAGTCAAGGACGTGCTGCTGCTGGACGTGACCCCGCTTTCGCTGGGCATCGAGACCTTGGGCGGCGTGTTCACCCGTCTGATCGACCGCAACACCACCATCCCGACCAAGAAGAGCCAGATCTTCTCGACAGCGGACGACAACCAGACCGCCGTCACCATCAATGTGTTCCAGGGCGAACGCGAGATGGCGGCCGACAACAAGTCGCTGGGGCGCTTCGACCTGCAGGGCATTCCGCCCGCGCCGCGTGGCGTGCCGCAGATCGAAGTCACCTTCGACATCGACGCCAACGGCATTGTCAGCGTCACGGCCAAGGACAAGGCCACCGGCAAGGAGCAGCAGATCCGCATCCAGGCTTCGGGCGGCCTTTCCGACGCCGACATCCAGAAGATGGTCAAGGACGCGGAAGCCCATGCCGGCGAGGACAAGAAACGCCGCGAGATGATCGAGGCCAGGAACCAGGGCGACGCCCTGATCCATTCGACCGAGAAAGCGCTCACCGAGCATGGCGACAAGGTCGATGCCAGCCAGAAGCAGGCCATCGAAACCGCGATCGCCAACCTCAAGGAAGCGGTCAAGGGCGACGATGCTGAAGACATCAAGGCCAAGACCAATAGCCTGGCGCAAGCTTCGATGAAGCTGGGCGAAGCCATGTACAAGGCGCAACAGGCCGAAGGCGCGCCGGGCGAAGCCCCCGGCGACTCGGGCAAGCCCGAAGACAATGTCGTGGACGCCGACTTCGAGGAAGTCGACGACAACAAGAAAGGCGCGGCCTAAAGGACAAGCCCCTGTGCAAAAAACTGCATGGGGGCTTACTTTTCATTCAGGGGGCGGGATTAAAGTTGCGGGGCCATGACCAAGCGCTGTTATTACGAAACCCTTGAGTGCGAGAAGAGCGCCACCGGAGAGGTGCTCAAAAGCGCCTACCGCAAGCTGGCGATGAAATTCCACCCCGACCGCAATCCGGGGGATACGACCGCCGAAGTCAAATTCAAGGAAATCAGCGAGGCCTATGACGTCCTGAAGGACGATCAGAAGCGCGCGGCCTACGACCGGTTTGGGCACGCGGCATTTCAGAACGGTCACGGCGCAGGCGCCAACGGGTTTGGTTTCGACTTCGCGTCGTCCTTCACCGACATTTTCGACGATCTGTTCGGCGAATTCACCGGTGGTGGGCGCCGCCGCGCACGGCGACAGA
Source organism: Rhizomicrobium sp. (assembly GCA_035524155.1). Taxonomy (GTDB): domain Bacteria; phylum Pseudomonadota; class Alphaproteobacteria; order Micropepsales; family Micropepsaceae; genus Rhizomicrobium. The sequence goes on along the minus strand of DATKPL010000301.1, from coordinate 11 downwards.
ACCGGGGCCAG
>DATKPL010000300.1:0-2700 GCA_035524155.1 Rhizomicrobium sp. | reverse complement strand
ACAACGGCAAGAAGATCGACTTCCGCAATGTGGTTTTGATCATGACCACGAACGCGGGCGCATCGGACGCTGCGAAAGACTCCATCGGTTTCGGCCGCGGCAAGCGCGTGGGCGAGGACGACGAGGCGATCAAGAAGCTGTTCACGCCCGAATTCCGCAACCGCCTGGACGCGATCATTCCGTTCGCGCCACTCTCGCGCGACACCATCGACAAGGTGGTGGAGAAATTCGTGCTGGAGCTGGAAGCGCAACTGGCCGACCGCGACGTCACCTTCGACCTCGCGCCGGAAGCGACACGCTGGCTGGGCGAGAAGGGTTATGACGACTCCTTCGGCGCCCGGCCGCTGGCCCGCGTGATCCAGGAGAACATCAAGAAGCCGCTGGCAGACGAAATATTGTTCGGCAAGCTCAAGGATGGCGGCACGGTGCGGGTGCTGCTGGACCGCGAGCAGGACAAGCTGGCCTTCGAGATCATCACCGCCGCCGAGGCCAAGCCCCGCGCACCGCAAAAGCCCAGCAAGGGCAAGAAGCCGGCGGCGAAGGAAGACGTCTAAAGCGCTGCCCTGATTTTCGCGGCGATGGGCTCCAGGCTCTTGGGGTCCACCATGGAACGGGCATGCAGGCCCAGATCGATGCCCGCCGCGCGTGGGATCACATGGAAATGGATGTGAAAGATGCTCTGACCGGCGGGCGCGCCGTTCAGCATGGCCAGCATGATGCCGGGGGCGTTCAGGCCTTTCTTCACCGCCTTGGCGATCTTCTGGGTGGTCGCCATCAAGGCGGCCGCGCCTTCCGCTGACAGGTCGAGGATGTTCTCTGCCGGCTCCTTTGGGATCACCAGGGCATGGCCTTCGGCCTGGGGCATCACGTCCATGAAGGCCAGGGTCTTGTCGTCCTCGTAGAGTTTCACGCTGGGGATTTCGCCGCGCAGGATCTTCGCGAACACATTGTTGTTGTCGTAGGACATCAGTCTTCCCTCCTGAACGGGCCGTGTTTGGCCAATTCATCGATATGCTCGCTCACGGCCGGACGTTCTGCGTCCAGAAACTGTTCGATCGCGCGCCGCAGCCCCTTATGCGCGATGTAATGCGCGCTGTAAGTTTCCTCCGGCATATAGCCGCGCAGCAATTTATGCTCGCCCTGGGCGCCGGCTTCCACCTTGGTCAGGCCTTTGGCGATGGCGAAATCGATCGCCTGATAATAACAGGTCTCGAAATGCAGGAAGGGGACATATTCGACCGCGCCCCAATTGCGGCCATATAAAACCTGGTCGTCCATCAGGTTGAGCGCGCCCGCGATATAATGATCGCCCCGCCGCGCCATGATCAAAAGAATCTGGTCGGCCATACTTTGGCCGATCCGGCTGAAGAAGTTGCGGGTGAGGTAAGGGCGGCCCCACTTGCGCCCGCCAGTGTCCATATAGAACGCGAAGAAACGGTCCCAATGGGCTTCGGTGATATCGCTGCCGGTCAGCCAGTCGAACTCGATGCCTTCCACGGCGATAGCCGCGCGCTCCTTGCGCAGATTCTTGCGCTTGGCGGACGAGAACTCGCCCAGAAACTGATCGAAATCGCGATAGCCGTGATTCTTCCAATGAAATTGCCGGTCGGTGCGCAACAGATAGGATTGCTCGCCTGCTGCCGCCCATTCCTCTTTCCTGAGAAACGTGATGTGCAGCGACGATGCGCCGATCTGGTCCACCGCCGCTTTGCCTGTTCTCAGCAACAGCGTCCGCCGTTCCGCGCTGTCGGTGAGGAGGCGCGGGCCCGTCACCGGCGTGAACGGCACCGACGCCTGCAGCTTGGGGTAATAATCGCCGCCCGCCCGTTCCAGGGCATCGGCCCAGGCATGGTCGAAGACATATTCACCCTGCGAATGACCCTTGAGATAGGCGGGCAGGATGCCGGTGACCTTGTCGTCTTCCTCCAGCACCAGATGCGCGGGCTGCCAGCCGGTCCTTGCTGTGGCCGAACCGGATGCTTCCAGGGCATGAAAGAATTCGTAGCGCGTGAAAGGATGCGGTTTGGCGAGCCCATCCGGATTGGCGCAGGCGTTCCAGCTTTCGCGACCGATGCTTTCGACGCCGTCCGCGATCCGGACCTTCATGCGATCTCGAACACACCATCCACTTCGACGGCGACGCCCCGGGGTAATGAGCCCGCGCCGGTGGCAGCGCGGCTATGCTTGCCGGCATCGCCCAAGGCGGCCACGATCAGGTCGGACGCGCCATTGCCCACTTCGGGATGCTGGGTGAAATCCGGGGTGGCGTTGACGAACACACCCAGCTTCACGCAACGCGTCACCCGGTCCAGATCGCCGCCACAGGCGGCCTTCAGCTGCGCCAGAAGATTGACGGCGCAGAGCTTGGCCGCGGCCTTGCCGTCCTCCAGGGAGATATCCGCGCCCAGCTTGCCCACGAATTTCAGGCCGTCCGGCGCCATGGTCACCTGGCCTGAGATGAAAACCAGTTTGCCGCTCACCACATAGGGGACGTAATTGGCCACCGGCGCGTTGGGGGTGGGGAGCGTGATGCCGAGTTCTTTCAGGCGGGCTTCGATTTTGGACATGATTGGCTCTGGGGACCTTCTTGTTGGGCCGCTATAAGACCGCATGACGCCCGATTTTTCCATGCCCGCGGAGTGGATGCCGCATGCGCGCACCTGGATGGCCTGGCCGTGCCGGCGCGAGGCCTGGCCCGGG
>DATKPL010000299.1:0-7598 GCA_035524155.1 Rhizomicrobium sp. | reverse complement strand
CGTGCGCTGCCGATCGCCACGATGGTGAGACGCATTGCGGATCAGGCCCGGCTGGGCGAGGCGACGTCCCACATGCCTTCGAGATCGTAATATTCGCGCACTTCCGGGCGGAAGACATGCACGATCACATCGCCCGCATCCACCAGCACCCAATCGCCCTGGGATGCGCCGGTGACAGGCCGCGTGCCATAACCTTCTTCCTTCAGGCGGCGCGCCAGATGCTCGGCAATCGCCATCACATGGCGGGACGAACGGCCCGAAGCGATCACGGCTGCGTCGCACAAGGACGAGCGCCCCTCCAGATCGATGGTGACGATGGCCTCGGCCTTGTCGTCCTCCAATGAGGTGACGATTCGCTTCAAGAGCTCGCTTTGCGCGGGCGCCTTGCGTGGGCGGGGCGCGGCCTTCTTGGCTTTGGGCTTTGCAGTTTTTTTGGAGGACGCCTTGGCGGTCTTGGCTTTGGCTTTCGCAGGCTTTTTGGCGGCGTGCTTTTTCACGGTCTTGCGTGTCAGGGGCGTGTCTCCAACTTAAAGGCCAAAATCTATCATGGGCGCCGTGATGCCCCAAGGGCGGCGCGCAGCCGCGTCGCGCTTTCATGGTTGCGCGTGCCATCCAGGATCATCACCGCGGGCGGTGTGGAAAGCGCACGCGTGGTGCCGAACCGCCGGACCAGGGGCGCATTGAGCGAGGCCAGGATGCTGCCCGGCCGCTGCACCACCGCGATGGGGACCCTGCGCGCCAGTTCCTGCCAGCGCCGCCAGCGGCTGAACTGGGCGAGATTGTCGCTGCCCATCAGCCAGATGAACCGGATTTTGGGAAAGCGCCGTTCCAGCGCGGCAACCGTATCCACCGTGTAACGGGTGCCCAGCGCCTGTTCCAATCCGCTCACATGAATGCGAGGGTGGCCGTGCGCGATCGCCTCGGCACCTTGCAGCCGGCTGGCGAAAGGCGCCATGCCGGCTTCGGACTTGAGCGGATTGCCGGGGCTCACCAGCCACCACACGGAGTCAAGACGAAGCCGCTTCAGCGCGGTTTCGCTGACATAAAGATGGCCGGAATGCGCTGGATTGAACGACCCGCCCAGAAGACCGATGCGCAAACTGTCAGCCGCGGGTCCCGGGGGACGTATCCAATTCACGGGCGCGTTTGCCCCGTGCCGCGCACCACATATTTGAAGGTGGTGAGTTGCTCCACGCCCACAGGCCCGCGCGCATGCAGCTTGCCGGTGCCGATGCCGATCTCGGCACCCATGCCGAATTCGCCGCCATCGGCAAACTGGGTCGAGGCATTCCAGAGCACAATGGCGCTGTCCAAGGCGTTGAGGAATGTTTCAGCCGCCTCTTCGTCATCGGTGAGGATAGAGTCGGTATGATGCGAGCCATAATGCTCGATATGCTCGATCGCCGCTTCCAGCCCATCCACCACCCGCACGGCGATGATGGCGTCGAGATATTCGGTGCGCCAATCTTCTTCGGTAGCCGGTTTGGCGGCAGGGAAAATCGCCCGCACATCGTCGTCGCCGCGGATTTCACACCCGGCCTTAGCCAGATCTTCCAGAATGGGCAGGCCATGACTTTTGAGCACGGCGCGATCCAGCAGCAAGGTCTCGGCCGCACCGCAGATCGAGGTACGCCGCATCTTGGCGTTGACCACCACTTTGCGCGCCATCGTAAGATCGGCTTTGTCATGGACATAGATGTGGCAAAGCCCTTCGAGGTGCGCCAAGACCGGCACGCGCGCCTCGCGCATAACGCGACCGGTCAAACCCTTGCCGCCGCGCGGAATAATCAGATCGATGGTGCCGGAAAGACCTTCCAGCATCAGGCCTACCGCGGCGCGGTCGGGCGTCTTCACATATTGAATGGCCGCTTCGGGCAGCCCGGCTGCCTTCAACCCTTCCACCATGGCGGCATGGATCGCGCCGGAGGAATGAATCGAATCCGAACCGCCGCGCAGGATCGCAACATTGCCGGCCTTGAGCGCGATGGCGCCGGCATCCGCCGTCACGTTGGGCCGGGATTCATAGATGATGCCAATCACGCCGATGGGCGTCGCGACACGTGCGATATCGAGCCCATTGGGCCGGGTCCAGCGCTTCAGTTCGCGGCCATTGGGATCGGGCTGGGCGGCGACGTCTTCGACGCCCTTCGCCATCGCTTCGATGCGCGCATCATTCAACGCCAGCCGGTCCTGCATGGGCGCGGGCATGTCGTTGGCTTTGGCGGCTTCCAGGTCGCTTGCATTGGCGGCCAGAATCTCGGCTTTGCGCGCGCGGATGGCGCGAGCGGCTTCCCTCAGTGCTTTGGTCTTGGTTGCGTCACCGGCTTCGCGCAACGGCCGCGCCGCCTCGCGCGCGGCCTGGCCCACCGCCACCATTTCCGCCGTCAGGGCGTCATTCTTGTCATGCAAGGTCATGCGGAGAGCACCAGATCGTCGCGATGGATCATCTCGTCCCGGCCACGATAGCCCAGAATGGCCTCGATTTCGACCGTGCGTTTGCCCGCGATCCGCTCGGCATCGGACGCATTATAGGCGATCAACCCGCGGGCGATTTCGCGGCCCTGGCGGTCCTTGACCAGCACGGTATCACCCCGTTCGAAGCGGCCATCCACCTGGCGCACCCCCGCCGGCAACAGGCTTTTGCCTTCGGATAGCGCCTTCACCGCACCTTCATCGATCATCAAAGTGCCTTCAGGCTTGAGCCCGCCCGCGATCCAGCGCTTGCGCGCCACAGTGGGTGACAGGCTGGCGCGGAAAACCGTGTAGCGAGCGCCGTCTGCAATCGCCGTCACGGGATGAAGATTTTCTCCCTTGGCGATGATCACATCGCAGCCCGCGCCGGTCGCGATCTTGGCCGCAATCAGCTTGGAGGTCATGCCGCCCCGCCCCACGCCGGAAACACTGCCTCCGCCCATCGCTTCGATTTCAGGCGTGATGGCGGTGACTTCGGGAATATGGGTGGCGCCGGGATCGCGCGATGGATTGGCGGTGTAGAGCCCATCGACATCCGACAACAACACCAAATGGTCCGCCCCCATCATCGAGGCCACGCGCGCGCCCAGCCGGTCATTGTCGCCGAAGCGGATTTCCGCCGTCGCCACCGTGTCATTCTCATTGATCACCGGCACCGCACCCAGATCGAGCAAAGTCTTGAGCGTGGCGCGCGCATTCAGATAGCGATGGCGTTCTTCGGTATCGCCGAAGGTGAGCAGGACCTGCGCCGCCACAAGTTGCTGATCGGCCAGGAAATTCGAATAGGCATGCGCCAGCCGCACTTGCCCAGCTGCCGCCGATGCCTGGCTTTCTTCCAGCCGCAAAACGCCCGCAGGCAGCTTGAGCAGATTGCGGCCCAGCGCGATCGAACCCGACGAGACCAGAATCACTTTGGTGCTCTGCTTACGGAGCGCAGCCACGTCTTCGCATAACGAAACCAGCCAGTCGCGGCGCAAGGTGCCGCTCTTGCCATCCACCAGAAGCGACGAACCCACCTTCACCACCACCAGCCTGGCGCCGGAGAACAACCCGCTCATGGCGCCCAGGCGTCTTTCTTTTTCTTGGCGGGTTTGGCGGGCGTATTTTCCGGAGTCTTTTTCTGACCGCGCTTTTTCTGAATCTCTTTCGCCAAGGCCCTGAGCACGGTGGGAATGCCCGCGCCCGACACGCCGGAGATGGCGTGGACCTCATGCTTGCTGGCTTTCTCCAGCGCCGCGCGCTTCTTGGCCAGCGCCGCCTTGGGCACCGCGTCGATCTTGTTGATCGCCAGGATCTCGGGTTTGGCGCTCAGGCCCCCGCCATAGGCTTTCAACTCGGCGCGGATGGTCTTGTAGATCTTGACCACGTCGTCTTCGGTACCGTCCACCAGATGAAGAATCGCGTTGCAGCGCTCGGCATGGCCCAGGAAGCGATCGCCCAGACCCACGCCTTCGTGTGCGCCTTCGATCAGTCCGGGCAGATCGGCCAGTACGAAATCGGTGGAATCGATCTTCACCACACCCAGCTGCGGCTCCAAGGTGGTGAAAGGGTAATCCGCGATCTTGGGCGTGGCGGCGGAAACGCGAGAGAGAAAGGTGCTCTTTCCCGCATTGGGCATGCCGATCAATCCCACATCGGCGATCAGCTTGAGCTTGAGGATGAGGATCTTCTCCTCGCCCGGCTGACCGGGATTGGCATGGCGCGGCGCACGGTTGGTGGCGCTTTTGAAATGGGCATTGCCGAAGCCGCCATTGCCGCCGCGCAGCAACTTTACTCGCTGGCCTGTCTCGTTGAGGTCGGCGATCAGGGTTTCGCCATCCTCTTCATAGATCTGGGTGCCGACCGGCACTTTCATCACCGCATCGGCGCCGCCGGCGCCGGTCATCACCTTGCCCTTGCCGCCCTCGCCATTCTTGGCCCGCACATGCTGCTGGAAGCGGTAGTCGATCAGGGTATTGAGATTGTCCACCGCTTCCGCCCAGACATCGCCGCCCTTGCCGCCATCGCCGCCATAGGGACCGCCATACTCGATGAACTTCTCGCGCCGGAACGCGATGCAACCATTTCCGCCAGAGCCGCTGGAGGCATAGACTTTGGCAATATCGAGAAACCGCATCGAATAAGTCTCTTTTGTTTGGTCGCGCGGCCTGACACGAAGTCTTCAACTTCGCGGGGCCGACGCTCCCTATGCCGCCTTTTTCGAGAGGAACGCCTCTCGCGTCAACAGCATCTCATGGCAAAGGACATCCACGCCCCTGGCCAGCGAGCGGCGCATCTTGCTGCCGTTATGACGCGCCCCCAGCTTGGCCAAGACATGGCCGGACGCCGGATTGTCGTGAAACCAGCCGGCCCAGACGAACGGCGCATCCAGGGTCTCGAACGCGAAATGCACCATGGCCCGGGCGGCTTCAGTGGCATAGCCCAGGCCCCAGAAAGGCTTGCCCAGCCAATAGCCGAACTCATAGCCCTCGTCCTCCAGATGAAGGCCGATGCAGCCCATGAACAAAGCGTCGCTCTTGCGCTGAATGCAGAAGGAATAGTGGCCGTCGCCATGACGCCCGCGGCTGGCGACGAAATCCTCGGCATCGGCCTCGCCATAGGGATATGGCACCCGCGCCAGATTGCGCGATACCTCGAAATCGCCCAGCCAAACCGCCATCGCCTGAATGTCGGCATGCCTGGGCGGCCGCAATATCAGTCTCTCACTCTCCACCAATGACATGGCACGTTTCCCCGCTCCTGTTCGCGAGGGAAACAAAAAAGGGAGACGGCGGACCATCTCCCTCGCATATATGGGCCGCCAATTTGATTGGCGGCCTATGTCTTCAGCCGCCTTATTCCGCCGCCGTCTTGGCCGGGTTGTTCGCCGCAATCACCGATACAAAAGTGCGGCGCTTGAAACCGGTCTTGAACGCGACGTTGCCGTCGCAAAGCGCGAAGAGCGTATGGTCCTTGCCCATACCGACATTCTCGCCCGGCCAGAATTTGGTGCCGCGTTGTCGCACGATCACATTGCCGCCCGCGATCTTCTCGCCGCCGAACAGCTTCACGCCCAGACGCTGGGCGTTGGAGTCGCGTCCGTTACGGGATGAGCCGCCTGCTTTCTTGTGCGCCATGACTTATTCCTTGCCGGCCGAGATCGAGAGCACCTTCACCTTGGTGAAGTGCTGGCGATGACCGCGCTTGCGATGCGTGTTCTTGCGGCGCTTTTTCTTGAAGGCGATGACCTTTTCGCCCTGGCCGTGCTCGAGGATTTCGCATTCGACCGACGCGCCCTTGACCAGCGGCGCGCCCAGCTTGGGCTTGTCGCCGCCCAGCATCAGGACTTCGCCCAGGGTGAGCTTGGAGCCCACATCGCCCACAAGGCTTTCCACCGTGAGGACCGAGTCCTTGGCAACCCGATACTGTTTTCCGCCGGTGCGGACGACCGCGTACATGGTCTAATTCCTTGAAAAGAAACGAATTTCCGGAAAAGGGGCTTTTCCAGAGAGCGGCGCACTATACGGATAGAGGCCTTGCCGTCAAGCACCGGCTTGGGCGGGCTTATCCTTTCTTTTTGCGGGCCTCGAATCGGGCCAAGAGCGCCCCGATCAGAAGAATGAAACCCACCGTCATGGCCACCGTCTTGGCCTGGGCGAGGGTGGCCGCCATGCGGGCGAAACCGTCGTTGGCGCTGCCCACCAGCATGGCGAATTCCAGCGCCCGCAAACCGGCGTCCATAAGCGCGCCCACCGGCGCCACCATCGCCGCCAGCAGCACCCACCGCCGAAGCGGATGTTTGCCAGGCGTGAAACGTTCGGCCACGATCACGCCGGAAAAAAAGAAACTCGCCGCATACAGCGGCATTGTCAGATAGGCCAAACCCAGAAGGAATCCGGCACGCGCCGCATAGGGTTCCGGCGCCCAGGCATGAAAGGCGAGACGGAATTGCGCGGCGCTGCCCAGGCCTTCGAGATCGGCGGTGGAGATGCCGCTGCGCGATTTGAGTTCGCCATCCAGCAAAGTGAGCGCGGCATAGGCGATCACACCCAGGCCCGTGGCCCAGACCCAACCATGATTCAGCGCCGCCTTGGAAATGCGCATTCTTTCCCCGCTCTGCTATAAGCGCGGCCATTATGCGGTCCTTGGGCGATATTCTCTACAATTTCCACTGGGTGGTGCCGGACGATTGCGCGCGCGCCGCCCAGGCCTGGGCGGGCGGCGTGGGACCGTTTCTGGAAAAGCGCGGTATCAAGGCGCTGATCAATCTGCGCGGACGCAATGACGATCTCTCCTGGTGGAAGAACGAGACCGGCGCGGCGCAGGCGCGCGGCATCGCCCATCTCGATGCCATGCTGGATTCGCGGAAACTTCCCACCCAGCCGATGATGATGCGGCTGATCGAAGCGTTCGACGAAGCGCCCCGGCCTTTTGTGCTCAAATGCTCCGGCGGCCAGGACCGCACCAGCTTCGCGGCGGGCCTGTATCTGATCCATCGCAATGGTTGGGCGGCATTGGAAAATGCTCGGGCACAGTTTGCACGCTTTCCCTATCTGCATTTTCCCAAAAAGCATCAGCGCTGGCTGAGGCCCTTTCTCGATTTCGCGCGTGAGGACGCAAAGGGCATTCCTTTGGCGCAATGGATTCGTGAGCGCTACACGCCCGAACGGCTGAAGCAATGGCTGGACGGACGCGGCTTCGCCGGCAGCTATGCGGGCATCTTCGTCATTCCCACCCGCAGCCCATTTCAATGGTGAAGGGCGTCGCCCTTTTGCCGGGGGTCATGCTGTGGCGGGAGAAATTTTCCCGCGCTGAGCAACAAACCTTGCTGGATGACGTGATGGCGCGATTGGAAACGGCGCCGCTTTATCGCCCGCGCATGCCAGGATCGGACAAGGAATTCTCGGTCGAGGAGAGCAATTTCGGCGCGCTGGGGTGGGTCTCGGATAAAAGCGGCTATCGCTATCAGGCAGCGCATCCCGCTACCGGCAAGCCATGGCCGGAGATTCCGCGCGTGCTGCTGGAATTGTGGCGCGAGATCGCAGACTCCCCCGACGCGGAATGTTGCCTGGTCAATCTTTATCGCGATGGCGCGAAGATGGGTCTGCACCAGGACAAGGACGAGCGGAATTTTTCCGCACCCGTCG
>DATKPL010000298.1:0-3036 GCA_035524155.1 Rhizomicrobium sp. | reverse complement strand
CCCCATGACACGCTTTCTCGCCTGGCTCCGCTTCATCATGGCGGCGGTGCTGAATGGCGTCGCCAAATTCGTTTTCCTGCTCATCCTGATTTTCGTGGTTTTCCTGGTGATCGGGTTGGCGCGAGGTGACGGGCTTCCCGGCAATATGGTGCTCACCCTGGATTTGCGCCAATCGGTCCCGGATTCGGCTGCGACCGGCTTTTCGCTCAGCGGGCCCCAGCAGACCATCATGAATTACGTCTTCGCGCTCGACGCGGCGTCGCGCGATCCGCGCGTCAAAGGCGTGGTGATGCGGCTGGGCAATGGGGCGGTCTCGCTGGCGCAAGCGGAAGAATTGTCCGGCAGCCTTCGCCGCTTCCGCGGCCACCATAAATTCGTGATCGCCCAGGCCACGGGTTTTCTGACTGCAGGGATGGGAGATTACGTGGCCGCCAGCGCCGCCAACGAGATCTGGGTGCAACCTCGGAGCGACTTCAAGGTCTCGGGCGGCGGGGTGGGCGAGATTTTTCTCAAGGGCCTGTTCGACAAGATCCAGGCCGTGCCGCAGATGACCAAGCGCGCCGAATATAAAAGCGCCGCCGACATGTACATGGAAAAGACCATGACGGATGCGGACAAAGAGCAGCTTACCGAGGTGACGAAATCCTGGCGCGATGAGGCGGTGGCGGAAGTGGCGCGCGCGCGCAAGCTCGATCCTGCCAAGGTGAGTGCCGACTTCGACTCGAGTCCGCAATTCGCCGAGGACGCAAAGAATGAAGGTCTTCTGGACCGCATCGGCTATGACGATGACGCGATGAATGCGGGATTGGGGCGCGCCGGCGCCGGCGCCAAGCTCACCAAGATCACCGACTATATCAAGACCAAGAATTTCAGCACCGCGTTCGGCGCCAATCTGGCGGTGATCGAGGCGGCCGGCGATATCGTCGATGGCACCGCCAAGGGCGATCTCTTCAACAGCAATGCCGGCATCGCCAGCGACGATCTTTCGGAAGCGATCCGCCAGGCGGCGCGCGAGCCCGGCATCCGCGCCATCGTGCTCAGGGTGGATTCGCCCGGAGGCTCGGTGACGGCTTCGGATCAGATTCTCGACGCCGTGAAGAAGGCGCAGGCCAAAGGCAAGCCTGTGGTGGTGAGCATGGGCGGGCTGGGCGCGTCGGGCGGCTATTTCATCTCGGCCAGCGCCAACAAGATCGTCGCCGAGCCTGCAACCCTGACGGGTTCGATCGGCGTGCTCACCGGCAAGGTATCGCTGGGCAAATCGCTGGGACTGGTGGGCGCCGAAATGGATGAAGTGGCGTCCGGCAAGAACACGCTGATGGATTCGGCGATCCAGCCCTATACGCCGGAGCAATGGACCGCGCTCAATCACGAAGCGGACGTGATCTATGACGATTTCCTGCACAAGGTGGCGGCAGGCCGCCATCTTTCGCTGGATCAGGTGAAGGACGTGGCCAGGGGGCGGGTCTGGACGGGCGCGGACGCCAAGGCCCGTGGGTTGGTGGACAGCCTGGGCGGCTTTTGGGTAGCCGCCAACACGGCGGCAGGTCTGGGTGGCATTCCGCAAGACCATATTGTGATCCGGATCTATCCCCGCCGGCGCGGCCTTCTGGAGAGCCTGAGCACCATGATGGGCCAGAGCGAAGCCAGCCTGAAAACGCTTCAGGGGCTGGAAATCCTGATGGCTCTTCCTGGGATTAAAAATCTGATAGGTGGGTTGACGGAAGCGCCCCATGGCGACGTGGAGTTGAAAGCCCCACGGTTCGCTCCCTGAAGTTTCCCTTACGGAAGTGGAAAGTCTTTGTGCGATCGGGGACCGGGCCTATATTTGCTGGTCGATTCCCGTTGGCGTGTGTCCGCCAAAACTGCGAAATTGCCTGAGAAATTATCTGGCCGAACGTTCCATGCGGGGGCACTGGACCAAGGCTCGAAGGTCTGTTGGAGAAACTGTCATTCCTAGCCCTGTGAAAACGGACGCCGGGCCGGTCGGCGAAATGAGTTTCGAGACCGCGCTGAAGGAACTGGAAACCATCGTCGCGCGCCTGGAACAGGGTGAAGTCGATCTCGAGGATTCCATTGCGCTCTATGAGCGCGGCCAGGCGCTCAAGACTCATTGCGAAACCAAGCTCAAAGCGGCTGAAGGGCGGCTGGAAAAAATCGTCCAGGGGGCGGGTGGGCCTGCTATCGGCGAAAGACTGGATGTGGCATGAGCCCGATCCCCAGTCTCCGCGTTTCATTTCATGTCGGTTGCGCCGTTTTCGGGGAAACGGCGTGGAACCTTATTTCCCCCGTTCCGGTCATCGCATCATGACATCACCCAGCAAGACGCCGCTTCTCGATCAAGTTCATATCCCCGCCGATTTGCGCAAGCTGCCCAAACGGGCGCTTCGCCAATTCGCCAGCGAGTTGCGCACCGATCTGATCGACATCGTTTCGGTCACGGGCGGCCATTTCGGCGCCGGCCTGGGCGTGGTCGAACTCACCACCGCGCTGCATTACGTCTTCAACACGCCGGACGACAGGATCATCTGGGACGTGGGCCATCAGGCCTATCCGCACAAGATCATCACCGGACGGCGTTCGCGCATGCGCAGTTTGCGCCAGGGCGGCGGTCTTTCCGGTTTCACAAAGCGCGCCGAGAGCGAATATGATCCGTTCGGCGCGGCGCATTCCTCGACCTCGATCTCCGCCGGCCTGGGCATGGCGGCGGCGCGCGATCTCAAGGGCGGCAGCAATCATGTGATCGCCGTGATCGGCGACGGCGCGATGAGCGCGGGCATGGCCTATGAGGCGATGAACAACGCCGGCGGCGACAAGAGCCGGATGATCGTGATCCTCAACGACAACGACATGTCGATCGCCCCGCCGGTGGGCGCGATGAGCGCGTATCTGGCGCGGCTGGTTTCCAGCCAGCCCTATACGGGCTTCCGCAATCTGGGCAAATGGCTGGCCAAGCGCTTCCTGCCGCGTTCGCTGTTCAACATGGCGCGCCGCACTGAAGAATATGCCCGCGGGCTGGCTATGGGCGGCACGCTGTTT
>DATKPL010000297.1:0-4839 GCA_035524155.1 Rhizomicrobium sp. | reverse complement strand
GCGTTCGCCATGCTTGAGCGTCTGGAGCGATCGCAGCCGAACTTCAGTCTGATGCACCAGGAACGCGGCCTTTGCCATGTGGCAAGAAAGGAGCCCCCCCAGTCCATCGACGCCTTGTTGCGCGCGGTGAACATCAATCCCGCTTTGCCCATGAGCTGGCGCATGCTGGAGGGTGTCTACCGCCTGACCGGTGATGCGAAGAACGCCGCGACAGCCGCCGCCCATGTCGCCACCTTGAACAATCTGCCACCCGAAGTGGTGATGGCGACGTCTCTGTTTTCCGATGGCGACCTTGCGCCGGCGGAACAGATCATCCGCGCCTTTCTTATCAGGCATGGCAATCACCCCGAAGGCATGCGGCTTCTGGCCAAGATCGGCGTCGCCCGGGACGTGCTGGACGATGCCGAGCTGTTGCTGGAAGGAACCTTGAGCCTGGCGCCCGATCATCGTGCGGCGCGGTATGATTATGCCGATGTGCTGCTCAAGCGGCACAAATACCGGGAAGCCGCGGAACAAGCCGGGCAATTGCTGAAGCTGGAGCCCAACAGTCCCAATTATCGCACCATTGCCGCCAGCGCGGCGGTCGGGTTGGGGGAGCATGACAAGGCGATTGCCCTTTATCGGCAAATGCTGGCGGACATGCCAGGCGCCCCCGATGTGCAGCTTTGGCTGGGGCATGCGCTCAAGACGATCGGCAATTTGCCGGATGCGATCGCTGCCTATCAGGGCGCGGCAGCGGCGCGCCCTGACTTTGGCGACGCCCATTGGAGTTTGGCCAATCTCAAGACCTACCGTTTCACCGATGACGAGATCGCGCGCATGCGCGCCGAGGAAGCGTCACCCTCGACGGTCCCCCAGGATCGTTATCATCTCTGTTTCGCGCTCGGAAAGGCGTTGGAAGATCGCGGCGAGACAGCTGAAGCCTGGCAGTATTATGAGAAGGGCAATGCGCTGAAGCGGGCGGAGAGCCGTTACCGGCCCGAGATCATCGAAGGCAATACATGCCGGCAAATCGAAACCTGCACACGGGAATTCTTTATGTCTCGGGCCGGTTGGGGCGCGCCGCAACCCGATCCCATCTTCATTTTGGGACTTCCCCGCTCAGGTTCCACTCTGCTGGAGCAGATCCTGGCGTCGCATTCCCAGGTCGAAGGCACGCAGGAATTGCCGGATATCCAGCGGATCGTCCTGGATATCCAGGGCCGGGATCATGATCCAGACAATCCACGCTATCCGGCCGCCCTGGCAGAGATGACCGCAGAGGATTTCCGCAAACTGGGCGAGAAATATCTCGCCGCCACGCACGCCTACCGTAGAGGCAGACCGTTTTTCATTGACAAGATGCCCAACAATTTTCGCCATGTCGGGTTGATCCATCTGATCCTGCCGAACGCACGCATAATCGATGCTCGGCGCGAGCCCATGGCCTGCTGTTTCAGCAATCTCAAACAGCTTTTCGCGCAGGGTCAGGAGTTCACGTATAGCGTGGAGGATATCGCCCGCTATTACCGCACCTATCTGGAGCTGATGCGGCATTGGGACCAGATGCTGCCGGGCCGCATCCTGCGGGTGCATCATGAAGATGTGGTGGCCGATCTGGAAGGCAGCGTGCGGCGCATCCTAGATTATTGCGGGCTGCCGTTCGAGCCCGCATGCCTGGAGTTTCACAAGACGAATCGCAGCGTGCGCACCCCCAGCTCCGAACAGGTGCGCCAGCCCATCTTCCGGGAAAGCCTGGACCAGTGGAGGAAATACGAACCCTGGCTGGAGCCTTTGAAAGCAGCGCTGGGCGACGGCCTGGTGCGCTACCGCGAGACATGAAAAAGGCCCGAACGCATGGTCCGGGCGCTTTTACAGTGCAGGGTGTATCAGGCAGACAAAGACGCCATGTCGATCACAAAGCGATAACGCACATCGGCTTTTTCCATCCGCTCGAAAGCGTGGTTCACCTCATCGATACGGATGGTCTCGGTGTCGGGAAGGATGTTTTTCTCGGCGCAGAAATCCAGCATTTCCTGCGTCTCGCGGATGCCGCCGATGGGCGAACCCGAAACACGCCGCCGGGCCAGCAAAAGAGGCGTGCTTTCCAGCGCCTCCATCATTCCGATCTGGCCCACGATCACCAGGGTCGCATCGACGTCGAGCAGCGGGAGATACGGCGCCAGATCATGCTTGACCGGGACCGTGTCGATGATCAGGTCGAAGCTCGATGCGGCCTTTTCCATCGCCGCCTTGTCGGTGGAGAGCAAAAGCCTGCCTGCGCCCAGAACCTTTGCGTCTTTTTCCTTGTCCGGTGTGCGGCTGATCACGGTGACATGGGCGCCCAGGCCGTGAGCCAGCTTCACCGCCATATGACCAAGGCCGCCAAGGCCGATCACGCCCACGCGCGAGCCCGCCTTCACGCCCCAGGTCTTGAGCGGTGAATAGGTGGTGATGCCGGCGCAGAGCAGCGGCGCGGCACGGGACAGATCGAGGCTATCGGGCACCCGCAACACGAATTCCTGGCGGACGACGAGATGCTTGGAATAACCGCCATAGGTGGTCGAGCCGTCGATGCGGTCCTGGCCGGCATAGGTTCCCGTGTTGCCGTGGCGGCAGAGCTGCTCTTCGCCTTTCTTGCATTGATCGCAATGCTGGCAGCTATCGACCATGCAGCCCACCGCGACATTGTCGCCGACCTTGAATTTGGTGACGTCGTTGCCGATCGCCGTCACGCGGCCGACGATCTCGTGCCCGGGCACCAGCGGATAGGACGACCAGCCCCAATCATCGCGCGCCATGTGAAGATCGCTGTGGCAGATGCCGCAATAGAGCACTTCCATCGCCACATCGTTCGGGCGCAGTTCGCGGCGGTCAAAGCGGAATGGTTTGAGCGTCGCGCCCTTGGTGTGGGCGGCGTAGCCAATGGTTTTCATGACAGTTCCTTGCATCGCGATTTTGGTTGGACATACCGGAAATAAGCAGGCCCCGGACTGATTTCCAGTCCGAGGCCCGCATTAACGTCGTTCCAGTGCAGGCTTAGGCGAGGCCCTTCATCGCATTCGCCATGCTGTCCAGCGCGGCGGTGAGGGTCCTGCGCGAAGTGGCGACATTCATGCGCATATGGTTGAGGCCGCCGGTGCCATAGCTGTAGCCCGGATTGAGCTGCACATAGGCGTTCTTGGCCAGCCAATGGCCCACCATGTCGTCAGGCAAAACCTGGCCCGGCTTGCCGGTGAGGAAGTTGATCGGCTGCGGCTTCTTGTTTTCCGCATCCGCCAGCTTCTGGGCGCCGATCTTGTCGGCCAGGCCCGAGACATCCACCCATGTCAGATAGGTGCCCTCCGGCTTGTTGCCAACTTTGAGCAGGGGCAGCTTCGCCTTGATATAATCATTGGCGAGCTTCTGGTTGCCATCGATGTAATCGACGCATTGGTTGAGCCAATCCTCGCCGCCGGCATAGGCCGCCTGCGAGGACGTGATGCCCAGGGTCGAGACTTCCGAGCGATTCCAGAACTGCACCTGCTTGAATACTTCCGGATCGGTGGCGAAGAACCAGGCACATTTGAGGCCCGCCAGCGAGAAGGATTTGCTGGCAGCCTTGAAGGTGACGGAATTGTCCACGATCTTCTTGTCGTCCAAGGTGGAGAAGGGCGTGTATTTCACGCCATGGCCCACGAAGTCGCAGTGAATCTCGTCCGACAGCACCTTGACGTTGTGCTTGAGGCAGATCTCGCCATAACGCGTGAGTTCAGCCTTGCTCCATGTCCGTCCCACCGGATTGTGCGGATTGCACAGGATGGTGGTCTTGGTGGCAGGATCGGAGGCGCGGCGCTCCAGATCGTCCCAGTCGATCTCATAGCGCCCGTTCACCTGCTTCATGACGCTTTCGTTGGCGACCAGCTTGGAGCCGTAGATGTCGAAATAGAAGGCGTTGTAGATCGGCGTCGCCATCAGCACCTTGCTGCCCGGAGGGGCAAAGGCGCGCAGCGTCGGCATGATGCCGGAATGAACGCCCGTGGTGACGCCGAGATTCTTGGGCGTGATCACATTGATGCCATAGCGTTTGTGATTCCAGTCGATGACGCCCTTCACGAAGGGATGGTTGCCGCCGGTGCCCAGGATCAGGTCGATGTCGAGCAGCTCGTAACCCCAATTGTGATGGCTGACGCGCTTCTGCAGCGCCTCGGTCACCACCGGCACGCATTCGAAATCCATGTCGGCGATGCCCATGCCGGCCACGATCTTGCCGGGGGGAATATGCTCGTCGCGGATGGCGCCGTCCCATTTCACGCAATCGGTACCGATGCGATTATAGGGCGTATCGAAATCATATTTCCCGTTCGCCGGCGCGGCCGAGGCCGTTCCGCTCGCCGCCAGCGACGCCGCCAAGGGCCCCAACGCCAATACGCCGCCGCTTAAGCCCGCATTCCGCAGGAATGCCCTGCGGTCACTTACCATTCTCTGTTCCAAAGTTCAGTCCCTTCCCCTTTTGCATCTTGGAGACAAACACGCTGTCCCGACTCTTGACCGGACGCTCGCCCGATACGAAACCATAACAGACAAATCGTCAGGAAAACAATTTGTCGATGGGCGGCTGGTACCGTCAACATCGTCCGGCATTTCGGGGGTGGCATGCTTCTTCTGGCCGCACTTTTTGTCGTTTCATTATGGGCAGGAATGCAGAACGCATTCGCCGGCGGGGGAACCTTCATCACCTTGCCGGCTCTGATGCTCACAGGCATGGATGCCCGGGCGGCGAACATCACCTCTACCATCGCGCTGTTTCCGGCACAGGCCGCCACCGGTTTCACCGGGCGCCTGAATGTTTCCGGTGCGGCAGGTCTTTCCTTCTTTCAC
>DATKPL010000296.1:0-3620 GCA_035524155.1 Rhizomicrobium sp. | reverse complement strand
ATTATGACGGCATCGTCGCGGGCGCGCCGGCCTGGCACTGGGCCAACCAGATGATCAACGCCACCTGGAACAGCCGCGCGGCGCTAATAGACCCGACCGCGCTCACTCAGGAGAGCGCCACACTGCTCAACCGCAAAGTGATCGAAGCTTGCGACGCGCTGGACGGCGTGAAAGACGGCGTGATCGAGGACCCGCGCCAATGCCATTTCGATCCCGCCTCGCTTCAATGCAAGGAAGGCGAAGCCGATGGTGAGTGCCTGAGCCCGGCACAGGTCGCCGCCGCCAACGCCATCTATGGCGGGGCCAAAAAGTCCGACGGCACGCAGATTTTCCAGGGCTATGCGCGCGGCAGTGAATCGCAATGGGCGCGCATCTGGGCGGGCAAGGCGCCGGGCGGATCGTCTTATGACTTCTTCCGCTATTCGGTCTTTCAGGATCCGAATTTCAAGAATACCGGTTTCGACTACGACAAGGACACCGACCGCGCGCTATCGGCCAAGGTGGTGGGCAAGGAAACGGTGGGCGATGTCTATAACGTCAGGCCGGACCTTACGCGTTATGCCGCGATGGGCCACAAGCTGATCATGTATCATGGCTGGGCGGATCAGCAGATCTCGCCGTACGCCAGCCTCGATTTCTACCGGCAGATCGTGGCCAAGCTGGGCCAGGCCAAGGCCGACGCCTTCATGCGGCTCTATATGCTGCCCGGCATCTATCACTGCGCGGGCGGTCCGGGCGCAGGCAATTTCGGCGCGGCCGGTCCTGCCAGCGCGCCCGACGCCCAGCACGACATCACCGTCGCGCTGGATGAATGGGTCACGCAGAGGAAGGCGCCCACGGCCTTCATCGCCACGCATATCAACGAACAGACCAAGATGGCGGATCGCACAAGGCGGATATGCCCTTGGCCGCAGGTGGCGAAATATAATGGCAGCGGCGACACCAACGATGCGGCCAGCTTCACCTGCACCGCGCCACAGGGTTAGGCGCGCGAGACCTGACCCTGGCGGATATGCAGTTCGGTGATGGCTCGGCGCGCTTCCGCGCGCGGGTCCACCACCAGCTTGCATTGATCGTTGAAGATCATCACCGCCCGATCCGACGCGGAATAAGGCCGCCAATTCGGCAAGCCCCGGACATTGGGATTGCCGGTATGCGCGAAATGCGTCCAGGCCCGGCTCATCTTGTCGGCCAAGGGATAGCGATCCTTGCCCGTGCCAGTGATCACATCGTCGGTCGGGCCGTCGAGATTGTCGAACACATAAGAGACTTCCAGCGTGTGCGGCACGCCCAGCTTGCCGTCATGCACCGGTGTGGGCTTTTCGAAATGATAGACATAGGCCGGCGCGTTCCCCAACGCCGCCTTGCGCTCGGCGGTGAGCGCCACATTGGCCGTCAGCCAATTGTCGCTGGCGATGATCTGGTAAAGCCGCACATTGGCGGCATCGGGAAAGTCGCGCTTGTAGAGCGCGATCAATTTCTCAACCTCGCCATCCTCAACCCGCAAGGTGCGCTTGAGATCGGCGCGCAGGGTGGCGTCGTCGATCGGGTCGAGCGGCGTGGTGTTGAGGAAGGTGATTTCCGTCAAGGTCGAACCCAGGATCATCGGCACATTCGCCGACATCGCCGGCGCCACCGGATCGAACGGCCCGTTGCCGGAAACCAGGCTGCGGCCGTCCAACACCGGGCCGAAGCGCCCGCTTGGGCCCATCGGCCCCAGCGCGGCGATGATCTGGGTGAAGGGAATCTGCTGCAGCTGATCGACGTCATGGATGCCCAACTGAGTCATCAGGCGCGAAGCAATCTCGCTGCCCTCATCTGGCGTGATCGCCTTCAGCTCGACACCGCTTTCGGCGATCACGCGATGAAAACGCCCCACTGCTTGCGGCATCGCCATGGCGGTGGTGACTTTGCTGCCGCCGCCCGACTGGCCGAAAATGGTGACATTGCCGGGATCGCCGCCGAACGCGGCGATGTTACCGCGTACCCAGTCCAGCGCTGCGGCGATATCCAGCATGCCGACATTGCCGCTGTTGGCATATTTCTCGCCACCCAGCCTGCCCAGATACAGAAATCCGAAGGCGTTGAGGCGATGATTGAGCGTCACCAGCGCCACGTCATGCTTCTTGGCGAGTTCAGTGCCGTCGTAGCGAATGTTACCGCCCGAACCGCCGGTGAAGCCGCCGCCATGGCACCACACCATCACCGGGCGCTTCGCTTTTTCCCCCAGCACGGACGTCCAGATATTGAGAACCAGGCAATCCTCGCCTTGCCGGGTGCGATCCAGCGCCACCACTTCCTCTTCCATGAAACCGGTGGCGTCGGTCTGTGGCGCGCGATGGCCGAGCGCGATCGCGTCACGCACATCGCGCCATGGCTCTGGCGGCTTTGGCGGCATGAAACGATTTGCGCCTGAGGTGGGCGCGCCATAGGGCACGCCTTTGAAGATATGCACCGCGCCATCGGTGACGCCCCGAACTTTTCCATATTTGGTGACGACCACCGGCGATGCCGCCCAGGCGCGGCCGGCGCCGATTGCCATGCCGAACGCTGCCGCACCGGCGATCACATGACGACGATCCCATCCCTGATTGATTTTTTTGATCATCCGTTCCCCCCACCTTTCCAAAGTATAGGGATCGGACAAACCGCCTTGTAAAGCAGCCTTCCCGAGACTTGACAGTAGATTACTCTGTAATATAGAGTAATCTGAAAATATGCAGGAGCCTTGCATGATCGCCAGCCAGCAAGCCCATGATGCCTTGCGAGACGCGGAAACAGCCGAGCGCCGCAGCGCGGTGTCCTACAGCTATAGCCGCAGCGCTCCCTTCCTTATTCTCTGGGGCCTGATCTGGATCGCCGGCTATAGCGGGATGACCGTGCTAAGGGGGCCGAATGCCGGCTGGCTATGGCTCATGCTGTCCGCCATCGGCATCGCAATCAGCATCTGGATCGGCAACAGCTATGCCAAGGACCGGGGACGCGCTGGTTGGCGCACGGGGTTCGTATTCGTGATCATCTTCGCTTTCACCTTTGCGCTGTTTTCCGTCTTGCCTCCCACCAACACGCTTCAAGCGGGTGCCTATAGCCCGCTTCTGCTCTCGGCGATCTATGCCACCGCGGGGCTTTGGAAAGGCATTCGCTTTATTCTTCTGGGTGCATTCCTGGCGATCGCGACGCTGTTCGCATTTTTTTATCTCAAGGATTTCTTCTTCGTCTGGATGGCGCTTGCGGGCGGCGGCTCGCTGCTTCTCACCGGCCTGTGGATGCGTCATGGCTGAGCAGCCCGACGCGCTGATCCACCAACCGGTGCGCCTGAAAGTGATGGCCGCGCTGAAGGCCCTGCCGGGCGCCGAACAGATCGAATTCGTCCGCCTGCGCAAGATCGTGGACGCCACCGAAGGCAATCTGGGCGCGCATATCCAGACCTTGGAGCAGGCCGGATACATCGCGGTGGAAAAGGATTTCGCCCAGAAGCGTCCCCGCACGCGGGTCAAGCTCACCAAGACGGGGCGCCGCGCGTTCGAGGATTATGTGGGATATCTGCGGGATTTGATTGCGGGGTGACTGGGGGAGGCAATGGCGCCTCCTCGAAGAGGCGGGGGGACACTGCGCTCCTG
>DATKPL010000295.1:0-3407 GCA_035524155.1 Rhizomicrobium sp. | reverse complement strand
CAGGTGATGACCGGGAATACCCTCATGGTAGCTGAGCGTGGCGAGCGTCCATTTCGGAAGCTCGGCGGTGTCGCGCAGATTGATCCAGTAGATGCCGGGCCGCTTTCCATCCAGCGACGCATTGTTGTAGTAGCCGGCGGGCTGCGCCGCTTCGATGTTTTTCGGGACGCGGCGGATCTCCAGATTGGCCTTGGGCAAGGCGCCGAAATATTTCGGCAAGTCGGCGCGCACTTTTTGCACGCGGGCATTGAGATCGGCGATCAACTGCTCCTTGGCGGCGTCGGTGTTGGGATAGAGGTAACGCGGATCCTTGTACATGGCGCGCAGGCGCTCGCCGACCGTTCCCTTGGTCAGGCCTTGTTTCTTCATCAACGCGTCCAGCTTCGCGGTATGGTCGGCAACGACCTCCAGCCCCAGCCGGTGGATCTCTTCCGGCGCCTTGTCCGTGGTGGCCCATTGCGCCAGTGAGGCGCGATAATAGTCGGCGCCCTTGGGTAGAGCCCAGACACCCGCGTCATGACGGGTGTTCTTCTGCAACGCCTGCACCAGCGCGATCTGGCGGTCGAGCGCGGGATAGACTTTCTCCGCCACGAGTTTGGCGGCCGGCGTGGCAAAATCGCCCGCGATCTTCTTGGCCTTGGCGCGGTTGACCAGCGACATCACCAGATTGGAGCTTGCCGCCTTTTCGGCGCGCATCTGGTTCATCTGCAGCAGGGTCTTGGCCAGAGCGAAATCGGGCGCCACCACTTTCTGCGCCATATCGTGGCGGGTGACTTCGACTTCCTGATCCATGGCCAGGGCAAAGCCTTCCAGCCGCGAGAGATACGCATCGGCATCGGCTTTGGTCTCGACGGGATGCTGGCTGTCCAGAAACGACGGCAAGGTGCAATAGCTGCCGGTGAGCTGGGAGAGAATATAGGGCGCACCCGCCGTGGGGCCGCCATAATTGAACGCCTTGCCGGCGTCATCGGCGGTGACCAGGCCATACATCACGATGTCATAGTTGAGCTGATCCGCGCCGGTCAGGCGGGTGCGGTCGATCTGGCCAAGCCGGTGGCGCTGGCTGGCGTTCAACGCCTTGGCCTTGGCGATGCCCGCGAGCGAAGCGTCGTCGATTTCACCGCGCTGATGCGCGCGCTTGCCGGTATCCAGTCCATAGGCGGTGGCGGAAGTGGGCGAAAGATCGAGATCTTCCTGGACGAACTGGTTGAACAGGGCATTGAGTTTGGCATCGGCGGCCTCGGCCCTGAGGACCGGCGTGGCGGCGGCTATGGCGACAAAAGCGGCCCCGGATTTCAGGGCGGTACGGCGATCGATCATGCGGGCAAGTCCCTTGGCGGCAAAGAACCCTATTGGCTGGTTCGCCTTATTTAAAGCCTGTTCGCGCGCAGACCCGCCACACGCTGGAGCTGTGGGAAGAAAAAGGGCGCGCCAGCACCAAGGCCGACGCGCCCGTCAATTTCACTCGGGAGAGCCGTCTACTCAGCTGCGCTCTTCGCTGACCACCTTGAAGTGCCTGAGCTCCTGCGTAGCCTGGGTGAAGCCCGGGGCAAGAGAGGCAGCCTGTTTCAGGTCGCGATAAGCGGACGCATAATCTCCCAGGCCTTCCTCGGCAACGCCGCGATTGTAAAGCGCCACTTCAGGAAAGCGGGCGCCCATGGTGATGCCCTTTTGGACATCGGTGAGCGCGCCGGAATAATCCTTCATCGCAATCAGGGTCGAACTGCGATCGACATAGGCTTCGGCGATATCCGCGTCACCCTCCATGGCCTTGTTGTAGCTTGCCAGAGCGGCCTCACGATCGCCCGCGCGGGCCTGCAGCACGCCCAGATTGATATAAGTGGCGGAGCGATCATGGCTGTCGAGAACGTCCGTCCGAAGCGCGCGGGTGCAGATATCGATTCCGTGCAGCGCGTCGCCGCTGCCTTCCGCCATCGCGTAGCAACTCGGCGCGAGCTTGCCGCCGATCACTTCTTCCGCCGCATTGGCTTGGCCGACAAAAAGCGCCGCACTCCCCAGCGCAAGGACAGCAATGAAACTGGACCGGTTCATGCAACCCTCCTTGGAACAAACCAAGGACAGTTTCGCACCACCCCCGCGCCTCGTCCAGAGCCCAGACGTGAAATCGTCAGGTTAACAAAGTGCCAACGGCAGTGTGCCGGGCACCGATGGCGTCCAGCCAATGCAACCCTCGGGCGATCTCGCCGCCAGCTTTTTGCCGTGCCTCGTCGAGCACGGCGGCGCGCAAGACGGGTGAATAGGCTTGGTCGGGCGCCTTGGCATATTGCGCTGCAACCGAACCTGTGGCGATGGCCGCCGCCCGGCTGGGCGGTATCGCAAGGCCGAAATGGGCGAAAACCTGCTCCAGCGCGCGAGGCAGATCCGCAAGGACGGTCTCGAAATCCAGCATCAAGAGCCGCCCTTCGCCGTGCCGCCCCGCTTCTGCCCGACTCAAATTTTCGGCCAGGAAGGCAAGCGCAGCAAATTCCCCCGGCGAGGTGGGCGCAGGAATGCCGTCATCCTGCAACAGCACACCGACGCGGCGCATCCGCTCTGCGACGAAGCCAGCCTGATCCTTGGCGCTTTCCACGCCCGCGATCAGCGTCGCGAGGGTCGGCTCGGCCTTCAAATAAAGATAGACCGCGCTGGCGGCCGATGCCGCGGTAAGCAATTGCGGCGCCAGACGTCCCGCGATGCTGGTCGCCTTGACGATCACGGCTTCAGTTTCGGCGTATCCTCTTGCCCAGATCCGCAGCAGCAATGGGATCAGCCCATCGAGCCGTCCATCCGCATCGGCAACCGAGCGCAAGGGCAATGGTTCACGCAGGCCCAGCACGCCCAGCCGCTGGTCCAGCAGCCGCGACAAGAGCGTCGAACCGGCATGTCCCGTATGGAAGATGAAATGCAGCGGCTTCGGACGGATGCCTTGCGCCGCGCGCATCAGCAAATCGGTAGGCGCCCATCCGACAGACATTTCAGGAGTGAGCGCACGCTCGTCCAGGAAGCTGGCGGCGCGATAATCGCCTTCGCTAAACCGCGCCAGGTACATGCGCGCGCCGTCATCCTCCAGCCGCAACGGATAGAGCGTGGGCGATTCCGCGAATTCCCTTCCCGTTATGTGCATGGCCCAAGCCTTGCCATAGGGCCGGGGTGAATGCCAGCCGTTGCCGCATAGGGGAGGATGTCGCAAGATGGCACGATGGCCGACCCGGGAGAATCCCGAACCACTCCCACGCTCGCCATGGCAGCGGAAGCAGCCATGCAGGCGGGACAGTTGGAGCGCGCTGCGCAGTTGTGGGACGCGGTTCTGGCGCGCGAGCCCGGCCATCCACGGGCGTTGCTGCATCTGGGCCAGCATGCCTTTCACCGTGGCGATCTTGCGCGCGCCGATGCGTTGCTGGCGCGGG
>DATKPL010000294.1:0-6307 GCA_035524155.1 Rhizomicrobium sp. | reverse complement strand
GCGCGGCACCGCCAGCGCGGGGCCGATGCCCATTTCATCGGGTTCGACACCCGCCACCGCAAAGCCCTTGAAGATGCCCAGTGGCTTGAGGTTCTTCTTCGCCGCCATCTCCTCGCTCATTACCACGCAGGCCGAGGCGCCGTCGGCGAATTGCGAGGCATTGCCGGCGGTGATGTATTTGCCCTGGGCGATCTGCTGGCCGCCCATATGCACGGGTTTGAGCGCGGCCAGGCCTTCGAGCGTGGTGTCCGGGCGGTTGGCGTCGTCGCGGCTGACCGTCACTTCGACCATGCTCTCGGCACCCGTGGTCTTGTCCACATGCTTCATCTTGGTGGTGAGGGGCACAATCTCGTCATTGAATTTTCCGGCTGCTTGCGCCGCCGCGGTGCGCTTCTGGCTTTCCAGCGAATACTGATCCTGGCGCTCGCGGCTGATGCCATAGCGTTCGGCCACGATCTCGGCGGTTTCGATCATGGTCATCCACAGCGCCGGCTTGACCTGAAGCAGATGCTCTTCCGTGAAATGCTTGAGATTGATGCCGCCCATCTGCACCAGCGAAATGGATTCCACGCCCGAACCCACCATGATGTCGGTGCCGTCAGTCATGATCTGCTGCGCCGCCATCGCGATCGCCTGCAGGCCCGAGGAGCAATAGCGGTTGATGGTGACGCCGGCCGTGGTGACGGGGCAGCCCGCCCAGATCGCGGATTCACGGGCGATGTTGTTGCCGGTGGCGCCTTCGGGAAAGCCGCAGCCCATCATCACGTCTTCCACCTCGCCGGGCTCGATGCCTGCCTTGGCGATCGCATGCTTGACGGCATGGCCGCCCATCACCGCGCCATGGGTCTGGTTGAAGCCGCCGCGCACGGATTTGGCCAGGCCGGTGCGCGCGGTGGAGACGATGACGGCTTGTTTCATGAGATGCTCCCAGGCGGGTTTTGCGGAAATTAGCGCGCCAGGCGGTTTGCCGCCAGCGCAGGATAGAGAAGCGTGAAGGTAATGCCGGCGGCCAGCGCCACGACGCTGACCCCGATCCCCAGATAGAAGGGGAACGCCAGAAAGGCGACGGCGCCGTCGGCCAAGGTCATGGCGCCGAAAGCAATCGCCCACACCAGCGAGATGCGTTGATTGACGCGCAGAAAAGCGGGCAGTGGCCAATCGGTGTGCGTGTCCCGGTTGGCATATTGCAGCGAGAAAGGCCGTCCTCGGATGAGGGACGCGAAGATCGCCAGGCACAGTACGGCATCGACGACGGTGCGGACGATGGCCAGAGACAATTCCGGCATGACAAAGCCGCGGATCAGCGCCAGAAGCCCGAACAGGGCGAAACTGGTGCCGTCCAGAAGCCGCAAGGAAGGGCTTTCGACAAAATCACGGATGGTAACGACGAAAGAGGCGGCGAATGCCAGCCATAACGCCAGATCGGCGGAAAGCCGCGACAACAGCGCGAACAGGATGAACGGTACGAAGCCGAAGAGAAGTGTCATGCTTCAGCCCGGATTGGCTTCGGCTGGAAGAAAAAGGGCGGGACGTTCGGACGTCCCGCCCTCTGGCTTATTTCGCCGGCGCCGCCGCTGCCGTCGCGGCAGGCGGGTTCTGTTTGATTTTGGCGTAGTCCATCCACAGACGGGTGATGCGCGCGGTGGCGGGACCGCCGCCTTGCACCTGGCCGAAGGCGGCGACGGCCTCGGCATACTTGCCTTGCGCGACCAGCGACTGGCCGAGCACCATCGGCGCTTCGCTGGGATCGGTCGCCCCGCCCTTGCTCATCGCCAGTTTGGCCGCCGCTTCGGCTTCCGGATACATGCCGTAGCTGTAAAGGGCTTCCGCCAGCTTCGCATTGTATTGGCCATTCTGTTTCTGGCCGGCCGCAATCTGCTGCGGCATGGTCTTCTTGTCGGCCGCGGCGCGGGCAGTCGGATCGGGATAGCCGGTGCCGCCATGCTGCTGCGCCTCCAATGCGTCGCCGTAGAAGGTGGCGTGGCTGGCGGTCTGGCCGAACATGTTGGCGTCTTGCGGGGACGCCGTGGCGCCGACCGCGAACAGAAGGCGGCCCAGCCAGATGATGTCCAGGTCGCGGATGCCCTTGGATGTGATCGCAACATCGATCATCTGCGTCCAATCCTTGGGGTCATTGTAGTCGGCGACCAGGGTCTCGAGTGTTTTTTCCGCGCCCGCTTCGTCATGCTGCGCGACCTGGATGTCGAGCAGATTCTGCAGCGTATCGCGGGCGGGGGCTTTGCCTGCAGCCGCAGCGGCGTCGACCTCTTTTTGCACGAGAGTCTGGGCGTCCGCGAAATCCTTGGCATTGAAATAAGCCACGGTGATCTGGCTGATCACGCCAGGATCGGTCGGATTGGTCGCCTGCATCGCCTTGGCATAAGCCAGGGCCTTGTCGGTATGCTTCTGGTTGTTGGCCAGGATCAACGCCAGGCGCGTCATCTCGGTCTTGTCTTCGGGGGGCATGGCGGCGGAATCGGCGGCCGCTTCGGCATCCTGATCGGCGCCGGCCATGTTGTTGGTCTTGATCTGGACATTGATGTCCAGCTTGTTGATCCAGTAATCGTCCTCGGGCGTGCGGCCGTCCACGGCGCGCGCGGTGGCGATGTCATCCGCCGCGGCTTTGTAGTCGCCGGCGGCAAAATCCTTCTGCTCCTTGGCCAGGGCATTGTTCACGCCCTTGGTGAGCTTGGGGCCGGCAGCCTGGGTCGGCAGGGCCATCAGCGCCAGCGGGGCCGCGGCCAGAAGCGCGACCGTCAGAGGGGCGCCGAACTTTTTGATCGTCATGGAAATTTCCCTTTGATTGGCGGCATCTCGGGCCGCGCCTAAACGCCCCTCGGACTTGCAGAAATATGGGGTTATTGCAACCTTAATGTGGCCTTCCTCTGTTTCCAATAGGGCGGCCGGCTGCGGCAAACGGCGCCGACAGGTGTTTGCTGCATCGCAGCGTAAATGGCTTCTTTACCATGGCGTGCGAGCTTTGCAGGCTCGGACAGGGCCCCGGGTTGCATGCAATTTCCCACGCTTTTTCGGCTGGATGATCGAGTCGCTTTTATATCGGCGGCGCGGGGGCATTTGGGCCGGGCCATGGTGCGCACGCTGGCCTCGGCCGGCGCCCATGTGATCGTCAACGGTCGCGACGATGCCAGACTGGCGCAATTCGAACAGGAATTGCGGGATGAGAATTTCTCGGTTTCGCGCGCGGCCTTCGACGTCACCGACGTCAAGGCGCTGCGCGCTTTCATGGGCGGTCTGAAGCGGCTGGACGTCCTGGTCAACAATGCCGTGTCCATGGAGGTGAAAGGATTTTCAGCACTCGCGCCCGGCGATTTCGCGGCCACTTATGAAAGCGCGGTCACCGTCGCCTTCGAGGCGGTGCGTGCCGCCCTGCCTGCGCTTCGCGCCGCGGTGGCCCTCGCCAAGGACGCCAGCGTCATCAATATTTCCTCCATGTATGGATCGGTGGCGCCCGACGCCCGGCTGTATGACACGCGGGATGGCCAAAGCCCGTTTCATTACGGTCCCGCCAAGGCGGCGCTGGAGCAGCTCACCCGCCATCTCGCCGCCGAGCTGGGGCCGGAGGGCATCCGCGTCAACGCCATGGCGCCCGGGCCATTTCCCGCCACGGCGGGCGCGCCATTGGCCGCCCGTCTGGCATCGCGAACCATGCTCGCGCGTTTGGGAAAGCCGGAGGAAATCGCAGGCCCGCTTCTGTTCCTGGCGTCACCGGCATCCAGTTATGTGACCGGTGCCACGCTCAACATTGATGGTGGTTGGACCGCTTGGTGATAAAAGCATGAACATGGCGTTTCTTTCGTCCTTCCGTATCGGACAGCAGACGGTCTATCCCGAAGAGCTGCGTGAAAGGCTTTCCGGTTTCGCCCTGCTCAAGGATGTGGGGGACGGGGCGCTCAAGAATCTCCTGGCCGAGGCCAACTGGTTCTGCCTTCCCGGTGGCATGCTGCTGGACCGGCATGGCGAAAATGATTCCGCGCTCTTTCTGGTGGTGACGGGATCATTGGGCGTCTTTGTCGCGGACGCCCAAGGCCAGCGCCGCATGGTGGCCCTGGTGCCGGCGGGCGAGACGGTGGGCGAGATGTCGCTCATCACCAAGGATCACGAACACAGCGCGCAACTGGTGGCGCTGCGCGACACCGAGCTTCTGCGCGTCAGTCCCGATGGGTTCGAGGCGCTGATCGCCCGTCATCCCAAAGTGATGATGAACATGATGCAGATCCTGGTGAAACGGCTGGCTGCCACCACGCGCAATAACGGCCAGGGGGCAAGGCCCAAAAGCTTCGCCATCATACCCTTGCAGGAAAATCTCGAAGCCGCGCCGATTGCCCATCGCATCGCCAATGCGCTGGCCGAAATGGGAAGCCGCGCCGCGGTCCTGGACAATTCGGCCAGCGAGCAGAGCGCGGAATGGTTCAACGCCTTTGAAGCGGCTCATGACGTGGTCTTCTATCGCGGCGACGCGCCGGAGAGCGCCTGGACCCATCAGTGCCTGCGCCAGGCCGACCGCATCTTTCTCCTGGCCCGCTCGGATCAGCCCCTGCCGCTGCGTCCGCTGGATCTGCCCGCCTTCAAGGAGCGGGCATCCGGCCTGCCTGAATTGCTGCTGCTGCATCCGCCGGGCGCGCGCGCCGGACTGCCGGAACATTTCTCGCTGCGTTCGGGCCTGTTCGAATCCCACCACCATATCCGCGCCGGCAACAAGGCCGATGTGGCGCGGCTGGCCCGCTTCATCTCCGGCCGCGCGGTTGGCCTGGTTTTGGCAGGCGGCGGCGCGCGGGGCTTCGCCCATATCGGCATCATCAAGGCTTTGATGGAAGCCGATGTGCCTTTCGACCATCTGGGCGGCACGTCGATGGGAGCGATCATCGCCGCGGGCCTGGCACACGAATGGGGCGTCGAGGAACTGTCCGAGCGCATGCGCTCCGTCTTCGTCACCCACAATCCTCTCAATGATTTCACGCTGCCGCTGATCGCGCTGGTCAGGGGCAAACGGGCCTCGACCATGCTGCAGAACAATTTCGGCGATATCCGCATCGAGGAATTGCCGCTCCCCTTCTTCTGCGTCTCGTCCGACCTCACCACCGGCCGCATTCACGAACATCGCGCCGGCCCGTTGTGGCGGGCGCTGCGCGCTTCGGTGGCGCTGCCGGGAATCCTGCCGCCCGTCACCTATCACGGCCACCTTCTGGTCGATGGCGGGGTGATGAACAATCTGCCGGTGGATGTGATGCGCGAGCATTCCATGGGGGCGGGGCCCATCATCGCCTGCGACGTCACCGGCGAACTGGATCTGCAGGCGCGCGACGAGCGCTATGGCGAGCGGCCCTGGTGGTGGCTGATCGGCCAGCGCATGCAGGGCAATCCGTCTATTGTCTCCATCCTGATGCGCTCGGGCACGGTGGGTTCGGAGGCCCAGCGCCGCATCGTGCGCGAACAGGCCGATTATCTGATCGAGCCGCCCATGCCCGATATCGGCTTGCGCGACTGGAAGAAATTCGACCAGGCGGTCAAGGAAGGCTATGAGGCCGCCTGCGCCGCGATCGAGAAGAACGGCGTTCCGCTCACCAATGTCTGGAGCGACGGCCCCGCGCTCTCTGTCCCCAAGAGCCTCGCATCCTAAATGGCGGTCGCGCCGCTTCCCGGCGCCAAGATCTGGTTGTGCAGCAGGTCATAGCGCCCGCCGTCCGGCCCGGTGAGGATCATGGTGGTGACGTTGACGCGGCCACCATGGGTTTCCGCCTCGACTTCCAGCGCACCCTCGGCCTTGCTTCCTTCCAGCCGGACATCATAGGCGCTGTGGCTGCCCATGCCCGGCACATAAGAGAAGACGTTGCCGGAAATGCCCATGATGCGGACATTGTCGCCCAATACCTGATGGGCCAGCCCGTCACGCCGAACCAGTTCGGTGACGGTGCGCATCACCGGATCGTGACGGAAACCTTGCCAGAGAAACCAGGTGCCATATCCTCCCGCCAGCAGGACCGGCAGGAACAGGATCACCACAATCGCCAGACAGCCCCAAAGGCAGCCATGCGAGCGCGTTTGGGACTTTTGAGCCATGGAAGAACAGAGCTTGGCTTCTGTCCGAACGTCAAGGCACAATACCAAGGCACGAGATGAGGGCGGACATGCCGATCGATTATGACGATATGATGCAAAGTGGCGCCACAGGACTGGAAGCGCGCTATGACGAAAAGGACGTGATGCTCTATGCCCTGGGCGTGGGCTTCATGCGCGATCCTCTGGATGAAAAGGAATTGCCCTTCGCCTATGAAGGCCACGGCCTCAA
>DATKPL010000293.1:0-3877 GCA_035524155.1 Rhizomicrobium sp. | reverse complement strand
TTCCAGATCATGGAGCGGTCGCTGACGCCGATATCGCGGCGCTGGGCGTAGATTTCGTGGATGCGCTTCTTGCCCTGTTCCAGGGATTCACCGGTGCGGAACACGGCGGCGTCCTCCTGCATCGCTTTTTGCATGGCGGCGCGCAGCTTGGCGGTGGGGAGTGAACCCTTGGCGTTGCGGAAATGGTCCAGCCGCGCCAAGGCCTGGTCGCCGGCATCCTTGGGCAGGTCCTGATGAGGCTGACCGCCGCGCAGCTCCTTGGCAGCCTGCAAGCCCGCCGCCTTGCCGAACACCACCAGGTCGATGAGCGAGTTCGAACCCAGGCGGTTGGCGCCATGCACCGAGACACAGGCCGCTTCGCCCACCGCCATCAACCCATGCACCACGCTGTCGGGATTGCCGTTGGCAAGCGTCAGCGCGTCGCCGGTATAGGCGCAGGGAATGCCACCCATATTGTAATGCACGGTGGGAAGGAC
Source organism: Rhizomicrobium sp. (assembly GCA_035524155.1). GTDB lineage: Bacteria > Pseudomonadota > Alphaproteobacteria > Micropepsales > Micropepsaceae > Rhizomicrobium. Next base: position 3,401 of record DATKPL010000293.1, on the reverse strand, counting down.
CGGGATCGGCTCCTTGGTGACGTCCACGCCGGCAAAGATGCGCGCCGATTCCGAAATGCCGGGCAGGCGCTCATGAATGATCTTGGGATCGAGATGCGAGAGGTGAAGGTTGATGTGATCCTTGTTGGGACCCACACCGCGGCCTTCGCGGATTTCGATGGTCATGGCGCGCGAAACCACGTCGCGTGACGCCAGGTCCTTCGCATTCGGCGCATAGCGCTCCATGAAGCGCTCGCCTTCGGAATTGGTGAGATAGCCGCCTTCGCCGCGCACGCCCTCGGTGATCAAGACGCCGGCGCCGAAAATGCCGGTGGGATGGAATTGCACGAATTCCATGTCCTGGAGCGGCAGGCCCGCACGCAGCACCATGGCGTTGCCGTCGCCGGTCTGGGTATGGGCGCCGGTACAGGTCCTATAGGCGCGGCCATAGCCGCCGGTGGCCAGGATCACGCGATGGGCGCGGAAACGATGGATCACGCCATCGTCCAGATTCCAGGCCATCACGCCGCGCACCGCGCCGTCTTCCATGATCAGGTCGAGGGCAAAATATTCGATGAAGAAATTCACTTCATGCTTCACGCATTGGCCGTACAGGGTGTGCAGCATGGCGTGGCCGGTGCGGTCGGCGGCGGCGCAAGTGCGCTGGGCGATGCCCTTACCGTAATTGCTGGTCATGCCGCCAAAGGCGCGCTGATAGATCTTGCCGTCCTCGGTGCGCGAGAAGGGCATGCCGAAATGCTCGAGCTCATAGACAGCCTCGGGCGCATGGCGGCAGAGGTATTCGATGGAGTCCTGATCGCCCAGCCAGTCCGAGCCCTTGACGGTATCGTACATGTGCCAGCGCCAGTCATCTTCGCCCATATTGCCCAAGGCGGCCGCCACGCCGCCTTGCGCCGCCACGGTGTGGCTGCGGGTGGGGAAGACCTTGGTGATGCAGGCGGTCTTTAGACCCTGGATCGCGCATTCCAGGGTCGCGCGCAATCCAGCGCCGCCGGCACCCACCACCACCACATCGAATGTGTGATCGACAATTTCATAAGCGGGCATGAGTGGTCTCTATCGGAAAGCGAGGACTAAAGGGCGGCAATGCGGACAAGGGCGAAGACGGCGATCAGGCTGGCGACGATCCACACGACCGTCGTCAGCAGCCTGAGGAACAGTTTCATGCCGGGCGTGTGGACGTAATCGTCGTAGATTTGCTGCAAACCCAGGCTGAGGTGATAAAATGAGATCACCACGAACAGGCCCATCAGGATGGCGTTCCAGGGATGGGCCAGGAAGCTCACGATGACGACTTCGTTGGTGCCGACCAACCCCAGCACGGCATAGGCGAACCAGAGCGAAAGCGGGATCAGCGCCGCCGAGGTAAGGCGCTCGCGCCAGAAATGGCCGGTGCCGGTATGCGAGGCGCCCAGGCCCTGAACCTTGTGGAGAGGCGTTTCCAGCGAACTCATTGCAGATAACCCCCGTGCCCGGTCCAGGCGAAGGCGAAGACACCGAGCGCGATCACCACGGACAGCACATAAACCAGCGAGCCGGTCTGGGTGGCGGTTTGCTTCTGGAAGCCATAGCCCAGATCCCAGGCAAGATGGCGGATGCCGTTGAGGAAGTGGAAGGCCAGCGCCCAGGTGAAGCCGAACAGGATCAGAAGGCCCAGCGGCGTCTCCGCATAGGACATGAAATTCTCATAGCCTTCGGGGCCGTTCGAAATCGATACCAGCCACCACACCAGCACCAATGCGCCCAGGCCCAGGCCGGCGCCGGTGACGCGGTGGGTGATGGAAGCCAGCATGGTCACTTGCCAGCGATAGATTGTGAGATGGGGAGACATGGGCCGCGCGCTCGCGCCCGGTTTTTGCGGATTATCCGCCATCAAAAGCCTTCCGGAAAATGCTGTCCTAGATCGGCCGGGAGTTTAGGTGTGGTGCCCCGTTAGTCAACCATTTGGAGAGCAGGCCGGCCCTGCTTTTGCTGTCGCATGCCGCAGCCGTTTGGGGCATCTTGGTGGCCCGTGGGGCAAGCCTGGATTTTCACAAAGAATTTGCTTGGCAGGAAGCCGGAAGGAATTCCGCTTCTGCTGGGCCTTTGCGTGCTCAGTGTGCTGTTCCTGGCCATCGCTTTGTGGAACCGTTTCCCGCTGGTTTTCTACGACACGGGCGGCTATCTGGCCGAAGGCTTGGAAGGCGCGTTCCTTCCGGAGCGCTCGCCGGTCTATTCCCTGTTTCTGTACCTGACCGGAAGCGGGGTGAGTCTCTGGCCCGTGGTGTTCCTCCAGGCGGCGATGACGGCCTATCTCGTCACGCTTACCGCGCGGGCCGAAGTCGCCGATCTTTCGCTTGGCCGCCTGATCCTTTTGGGCGCGATTCTGATGCTGGCGACCGGCATCGGCTGGTATGTGGGCCAGGTCGAGCCCGATTGCATGACCCCATTGGTGGTATTGGGGGCCTATCTGCTTCTCTTTCGCGGCCGGTTTCTGGGTATCGGTCAAAGCATGCTGGTGACGGCGATCACGGGGCTGGCGATCGCATCCCATCCCTCGCATCTGGGATTGATGGCGGGACTGCTGATTATCGCGCTCGTTCTGAGGTGGACATGGCGCAAAGGGAATCTCCAAATCATCCCCGCCTTTGGCGCGTTCCTGCTGGCGCTGGCGCTGATCTTCACCAGCAACTATGTCCTTACGCGCCAGGTTTTTCTCAGCCGCTCGGCATCGGTGTTCGTGTTCGCGCGTCTGATGCAGGACGGGATCGTCAAGCGCCTGCTTGATGACACGTGTCCCGGCTCGGGCTATTCGCTTTGCGGCTATCAGAACCGGCTCAAGACCCGCGCCGATGCCTGGCTCTGGGGACCCGACAGCCTGTTTCGCGCTACGGGCGGATTTCGCGGCGACCATGCCGAAGAAACCCGCATGATCATGGACAGCATCCGCCGCTATCCCGTGCTGCAAACGTGGGACGCGGTGCGTGATTCGGTCCGGCAATTCTTCACTTTCAAGACCGGCGACGGCATCGAATCGCAGGAATGGGTGCTGAAGCCGGTGTTCGAAAAGGATGCGCCCGCGCAGATGGCCGCCTATCTGGCGGCGCGCCAGCAGCAGGAGGGAAAGTTTCGCTTCACCACCTTGAACATGGTCCATGTGACGGTCGGGATGCTGTCGCTGCTGGGCTTGGTCGTGCTGTTGTACAGCTTGAGTCGGAATGGACGCTGGCAGGAACTCAAGTTCCCCGCTCTGGTGCTGATTGCCCTGATCGGCAACGCCATTGTCTGCGCCACCTTCTCCAACCCCCATGACCGCTATCAGTCGCGGGTCATCTGGCTGCCTGCGCTGGTGTTGATCCTGGCGCGCATGAAAGACCCCAATGTCTTGCGGGATGCCCCAGAATCCGGCACTTAGGCCCTAA